>JBJOLO010000560.1:0-9844 GCA_046045565.1 Planctomycetota bacterium
CTGCAGCAACGCCTCCAGTCCCATTTGGCTCACGATCGCCTGTTTGTTGAATCGCATGGCGAGACTGAAGATATTGCGCTGCGGCACGGGTAACGCATCGAGCGGCTCGGGGGCTCCGCCCATCGCTTGAGCCAAACTGGCATAGATCGTGTTCTGGATCAGCGGTAAGACAATCGTTTCGATCTGATAACGTTCGGGTGTGACCTTGATACGTAACGCGATCGGATCAAAAAAAGTCTGCCAATACTGATTGTATTCCTGCAAAAACTGCTCGTACTCGGCTGCCTCCGTCGCTGTCACTTTCTCGATCGGAATCTCGCTCAGCGGGACCAATGCATCGGCGTGACCATGATGCGAACAGGCACCGAACAGACCATCGGCCGACAACGTGTAACTGCCGCCGTCGGGGCAGGTCCACGGGTGGTTCCCGATCAAGTCGGGGGCGCACTCGGAGTGAGCGAGTTCATCGAGCGATCGTGCCGATTTCCCATGCTGCGTCAAATACATCAGACCGCCGTGTCCGATCATGCGGAGATGGTTGTAGCAGACCATGCGTCGGTGCTCAGCCAATTTGACCTGAGGACCAACCAGGCGTCGAATGAATGCGTCGGACAGGTAAACGAAACCGTCTTCGTCATCCGAGCCAAGCGGCATCAGGGTGCGGATGTAGGCAAATTCAGTGGAGTCACCCAGGCGCTTCACGGCGTTGCCTTTCGCGTCGCGACCGCGAATCGCCTCGATCACGCGTTCCAGGCCCGCGCGCGAATTGCTGCGGACATGCAGATCCGGTTGCGGATAGGCAGAGAAAACATGCAACTTGCGATCGGCTGACGCGAGGTGGACGTACGGAACATCGAGATGCTTTCCCTCCGTGCGTTTAGCGTCGGGAAACTTTTGCATGGCGGCGGCGAGGAAGCCATCCATCTGGGCACGAAACGGAATCGGCTGCTTGATGCGGAAGAGCAGCGTGACATCGCTGCCTTCGCGCAGGTAAAGATCGCTTCCGGTGATCGCAAGGTCGCTTACGACTTGGTCGTAAACCGGCCTCAACAGATTGCTCGTCTGAATCGCCAATTGATCCTTCAATCGTTCGGCAACCAACTGAGTTCGCGCGTCGTGTTCGCTCTGATTGACAACGTGCGTACTCCACAAGTCGCTCCGCTCGACGACCTGCAGTAGTTTGTCGAGCGACTGGAATTCGATGAAGTAGAAATCTTCGGGCACTGCGCGCGCCAACGCGGAAACCTCGGGCTTGCGACCGGCGAGCATCTTTTCCCAGGGATGGCTCTGGATGGTCGGGCCCTTGAGCGAACTGACGAGCACCGTTCGGTTCGCGGCAGGCTGCCCCGGGCCAATTGCCTGACGCTGTCGCTCGCCAAGCGACTCCATCTGCAGGCTTTCCTGTACCGCGAGTGCACCGCTGAACAGATTGAACAGGTCCACACCACGTGCTCGTTCATTCGCGGGGTTGGGGTTCCAGCGGCGATCGGGTAGAAGTTGCGCGATTGCACGATCGGTCTGCCCGTCACGACGCGCCAGTTGCATGGCCACGTACCGCAGATACGGATCCCGTGGATAAAGTTGCAACTGCCCCAACGCTTCATCCAGTGTCCAAGCGTGAGGAGCCTTCGACGATGGTTCGTCCGGTTGATTGGAAGGCTTTTTTTCCTGGGCCAGCAACTCCGACCGCTGATTCCTGTCGCCCAGAGTGACGAGCACGATCAGACAACACCACAAGACCGCTGGAAACCTGAGCATTCTCGACATCGCCTATCCTCCCTTGCCTCTCTTTTGCCTCAACCTAGCAGCGGCTGTCGCCTGGAACAACGATTCGACGCCATGCCAGTCACAAACAATTCGCGTCCCCAACCCGCATCACCATCGGGAATTCGAGTGGACAAGCATGTTCTGTGCCGCGACCTTTTCCTTGCGAGAAGGGACTGGCCAACCCACGGCGCGTCGCAGCTGTATGTGAGCGAAGGACGGGCGGATAAGGTCAATCGCCTTTACGCCGAGTGTGACGGTCGACCGATTGGACGTCACTCCGAGTTCGGCTAGATCCCTTCCCATTGGTGAGCCAATTCGCGCACTGGCGAGTGCCGCTTCGCACGTCGCTGTGAATTTAATGCTGTCAATTTAATATTCACGAGATCGCTTTTCGGAGGGATCCCAGCGGCCTGATTGACTCGATCTCCGTTATCGTTTCCCGGTCACCATTGCCCGTGTTTTAGCCCTACCGGTCCAACTTCCGACTCGCAGAGCGCCGAAACGGTGACAACCTCACTCAGCCAAAGTAAAATCATGCCTACGCAACCCCTATCCGACTACGTTTCGGATCGCCTTCTCCGGAGTCTTATCATGTCCTCGCCTTTCCACAAAACATGCTGGTATTGCTGCGCGATCATTCTTGCGGCGACGTGTCTGCTCCTATCCGTCACCATCGACGGGTCATCCGCGCAGGAGGCAAAGGACCAAGCCAAGCAAGCCACCAAGCAACCCGCCGATGCGACCAAGCCCGAACCGCTGCGGCCGATCGCTGCCGAACCCGAATCGATTGACTCGGCGACGCTCGTCGATCCGAAGTTGCGACAAAACATCACCATTGACTTTGAAGAAACGTCGCTCAATGACGTCGCTTTGTGGCTCCAGAAACAAACCGGCTTTAACGTCACGCTCGATACGCGATCGCTTGACTCCGTCGGCATCGACCCCAGTTCGCCCATCAGCGAGAAACTTGCCGATCAACCGATCTATTTGTTGCTCGACCGACTCCATCGACTCGACATCGGTTGGCGACTCAATGGTGGTGTACTCGTTCTGCATGCCTTCACCGACGATGCGATGCTCTACAACGTGCAGTACAACGTCGGTAAGTTGCTCGACGATGGCTTTCTGCCCAAGTGGATACGCTCCACACTCCAAAAATGTATCGTCAGCCAAAGCGGGTGGGTGGACGACGGAGGCAAAGGCGACTTGGTGCAACTCGGCGACGTGCTTTTCATCCGCCAGGACAGTCGCACGCATCGACGGATCGCCGGCTTGTTGGCCGGACTTGCGTCTCCTGCCCGCCGCGTCATGATCGACGATCCAGCAACCCATGCCGCGATTCGCAAAGCGCTTGATCAACCGGTTACCGTCCAATTCCAAGCCACCCCGCTTCGCTCTGCGCTGGAATGGCTGGCGGACAAATCCAAAATCGACATCCGCCTGGATCGGCTCTCGATCCGTTCGACGAAGATCACGGACCGCACTCCAATCACATTTGAACTTCACGATCAGAGCTTACGCACGACGCTCGATTTGCTACTTGCTCAAATGAAGTTTTCCTGGGTCGTACGCGACGGCGTGATTTGGGTCACCACCACCGAACAAGCCGAATCCAACCTGCAAACCGCCGTATTTGACGTCCGCGATCTCTGCCCGGACGATGAATCGTCCATGGCACTTAGCAATGCGATTCAACGTCAAGCGGAAAGTAAGGGCTGGGTGGATGACGGAGGCGTCGGATCGATCGAATTCGCGAAGCCCGGAGTGATGGTCGTCGCTCAGACAGAACGCGCACTCGATTCGGTCCAAGGCCTGCTGGAAAACTACCGCGTTGCCTTGCGCAACTCGAAGCGCCGCGTCTCGCCTGACGAAGATCCGGAAGTCATCGAGCTCAAATACTATCGCTTGCCGACGGAAGTCGCCGAAGATCTCGAGAAGTTGCTGCCCACATTGCTGTCCCCCGAGACGTGGAAGTCGGAAAAACAGCCGAATGCAGTTGGCACGATCCGTCGAGTGCGATCGTGGAGCAAGATCGAAATGGAAAAGCTAGACGCATCAGGTCGCAATGCGCGACTGATGCCCTACTCGGTCCTGTTGATCGAGCAGAAGAGAAAGGTGCATCAAAAAATTCCCGCGATCCTGCAAAAGGTCGAAAACGGGGATGGGTACCCGAACCTCGGAGGAGGCATGGGCGGAGGCGGCATGGGTGGAGGCATGGGCGGCATGGGGGGCGGCGTTTTTTAGATCGACCACTGCGTTCTCGGAGCGATCGATTCGCACGTAGCTCGAAGACGGCCCCGCGTATCAAATAAAAACGCGGTCCTCATGGTCGCTTGGGCTGTCCGCTCCGCAACTTGCTTAGGTGGCTGACACCAGCTCCTGGCAAGGCTCCGACGCAACCACATCACTCGACGTTGCAAAGCCTGACCGATTCTCCGAGAAGTAGAGTCGCGACGAGCCGCTGGTCTCGGGAATCGCTTCGCCCAACTGGCGTCGCAGCATCAGTTGCAAGTCGTGCCACGCTCGACGCTCACGCGCGTACCACAGTCGTCCGCCTTCCGACGGTTTCTGGCCTCGAGGCCGATAGATCGCGCATGGCAGGAAGCGAAGCACCAGTTCGGCGGCCGCACGAGCCGCTTTGGCATTGAGCGTCCCATCGTTGTCGGTCGAAGAGAGGTCAAGCGAGGCCTGAGCGAGCACATCGCCGGTGTCAATCCCGTCATCGATGTAGTGCAGGGTCACGCCCACCTTCTCATAATCGCGCCGCAAGATCGGCCAGAAGAACGTGTGCTCGCCGCGATACTCGGGCGTAATACCGCGATGCAAATTGATCGTGCCCAGCGGCGGTATTCCGAACACGGCCGGCTTCAAGATCGGGGCGTTCGACACGAGCAGCAGGTCGGGCTTGAGCTCATGAAGCAACTGCACGGTCGCACCGCTATTCACCGCTGTCGATGTTACCTCCGCTGCTGCCTCGATTGTCGGCGGGACATCGGAGCCGAATAACTGTTGCGACGCGATGATCCGCAACGCCTCCGTCCGACGCGCGTAAAACAGGCGCCATTCCAACGACCGTAGGACCGCATCGAGCGGCGATCGCTTCAGGCGTTTCTTGCGCGTATCTTTGCCCGTCGGCCAAACCACACGAAGTGCCTTTACGCCCGGCCAGGCACGTCGTACCTGTTGATGCAGGTAAATGTCGAACGGCTCAAAGGTGCTCAAATGAACAATATTCAATGCAGGGGCGTTTCGTGCAGGAGCGTGCGCCGCGGGTGCGTTGGTAATCGGTAAATTCATGACAGGTGACTCCTCGGGATGCGACGGTGTCCTTGCAAACAATGCGGCGTGGACCTAACGGGACGCTCAAGTCGTCGACGCGGCGGTCGCGTCGGCATGGGCAGGAGCGGACGCCGCGTTCTGGAAGTGGCGTTCGACCAAGTTGTAGAAGATCCAACCCGACACCAACGAAACGGCCACGCATGAGGGCACGGTCACGAACACAGTTGACGATGCGTCTTGCAGCCCCCATGCATGAAAACCATAGGCCAGTGCCACCACCAGCGGGAAGTGAGTGAGGTAGATGCTGTACGATCGTTTACCGCACCAGTTAAACGGCCGTGAAAGCCAATGTCGTGCAATCGCACGATCAAAGCGCTTCGACGTAATCAGAAAAAGTGCGAACAGCGACGACACCAAAAAGTATTCGCCCAGGTGCTGATCAAACCACTCGGGTCCAGATCGTCGTTCCCACCATCCGTACACCGCACCACAGGCCAGGATTGCCATCACCGGCACCATCTGCCGACGCGTGAAGTAGTTCACTGCCTGGTACACCAACAGTCCGGACGCGAACAGCAGCCAATGGCCATCGAAGAAAAAGCCCTCGATGTTCACGCCCATTGCGCGACAGGCATGCCTGCCGACAAGCGTTACCAGAGAAAGCACCAGCGCAAGCGTCAGGGGACGTCGAGGTGCAAGCAGGAGCATCAGTCCTGCCAGTGCGTAGAATTGCTCCTCATAACAGAGCGTCCACGTGTTCGCCATCAAATAACGAACGTCCCCACCGGTGAAATGATGGAGCCAACGTTCGGTAGCCGTGAAGTTCCCAAACCACTGCGCCGCGGTCAGTTCGCTCAAGTACGGCAAGTGTTCACTTGCCCCTGCCATGTTCCACAATCTCTGGCCGACGAACAGCCACGCGACGGCAACAAGGCTTGCAATCCAGAGCGGCGGATAAATGCGGTGCATACGACGAGAGAAAAAGTTCAACAGCGAGTGCGGTTTTCTCCGCAGCGAATCGAGACTCGCGGCGATGCAATAGCCGCTGATCACAAAGAAAATTGGAACGCCGCACCATGTTTTCTTGACGGCATAGAGAAGCGATTCGCCGATCGACCAGGTCGACGAATCACCAATTCGCATCGAGCTTTCGCAAAAGAATGCCGCATGGTAGAGCACGAGGCACAAGCAGGCGACGCCTCGCCACATGTCGAGCGATTCGTAGCGAGCATTCTGGGGCTTGGGAGGCAGCGCCGCGCGAACAACTCGCGGTGCCTTAGTCGGCGGAACCGCCACCACGGGCGCTTCGTTCGTGGCTGGTTTTTGCGGCACAATTACCGGTACGAGCGGCACGGGCGATTGATCGGGAAATAGTCCGGTGTTACTCATGCGTCCTCTGCCTCCACGGTTTGATCAACACGAAACCATAGGATGCAATTGCGAGGCCACCGCCCCCCTCATTTGGCGACGCGCTCGTCTAGCGAATCATCACCCACCTTTCGTTCTGATTTTGCCGATCATGCCGATTGCACACCCGCTGAAAACGCTCCTCTCTTCCTTCGTGCTCTCGGTGCTCTTCGTGGTAAAAATTCCTCCTCGATAGTCTCTTGCCGAAAGCTTAATGTTCTTCGTGCCACGCTTCCTGGTGAATCACTTCGAACACGTAACCGTTCACCGGTTCGCGGAAAAAGAAGCGTTCGAACGGTGTGGGCCGAATCGGCTCCATGAGTTCCGCTCCGTGCGCTGTTAGTCGCTCCCGCAGCGCCGCCATGTCCTGGCCGGGATGAAACACGGCCAGATGCCGGCCGAATTCCCGCTCGTAAGGCGACACCTCAAACTCCGCCGAGTAAATCACGTGGATTTGTTGTGACCCGTCGTTGCGACCCGAGATGTCAATCCACGCAACTTCTCTCGGCACGTTGGAAGGGGCGGGAATCGGCTTCCAGCCCATGGCGTTACACAAGAACGCGGCGGTGGCTTGCACGTCGCGAGACCCGAGAGCGAGATGAGCGTAAGGCATGACAGTTCCCACCGTTTCACAAAACAAAAAAACTTGCACGTCCAATGCGAAGCAGATTATCGCGAAGACAATCCCAGTCTGTCGCATCAGGCGATTCATTTCAACGCGGCCATCTCTCCTTGTCGCGTCAGCCTCAGTCGATCATCAGCACATCGGCCGTATCCAAGGTCAGCTCTACTGTCTCCAACTCTTGGGATCGCGTAATCGGCCCGCGTTGTGCCGACGCGATTTTCGCGTCGGGTTTTAACCCGGGAATGGACACTCGAATCCGAGGCAGCGGTTGTCCGGTCCAATTCAGTAATGTGACGGCGAGTCCGTGACGAGACTCGAGCAAGCACGCTTCGACGCCCGGCACGTCGACGACCACATGTCGCGGCGCCTTGGCGATTCGCGCCGGCCACGTCGCAAATGCGCGCATCTCTGCTGACCAAGCCTGCGGCAAGCGGGTCGCATCGGTGCGATCGGGACTGAGCCAATAACTCACTCCGGGCCAATAGCCGAGCGATACGATGCGGCCACGGCCCACGCTTTTCATTGCCACAGCAACGCCGCCATCCGCAAACTTTGCGATCGGTTCGACGCCGCCTGCGTTCGATTGACTCGGAGATAACGCCACGGTTTGCGAGATCGCGTAGGTCTTGGCAACACCGACCAAGACGTTTCGATCTTTCGAATCTTGAATCGTGATCTCGCTGCGAGGGATTCGATACGCCTGCGTATGATGCGGCGGCGCGATGCGCGGCACGTCGGCCGTTTGGACACCGCTGTGGCTTCGCAGCAGCGAGGCCGGTTCGTTGTATTGATCGGCGGCGCAAGCGCCCGGGTAAAGAACGAGCGTTCCGCCAGCCTGGATCCAGTCGAGCAGTTTCTGCTGTGCTGCGTTCGACAGGTTCGGTGCCGTCACGTAAACGGTCGCATAGTATCGCTGTGCGAGATCGCCGGCCTCCAGTCCGAAATCATCGATGAAATCGACCGGGTAGTTGGCATGGGTGAGTGCGGCATGCAAGCCATAGATTTCCTGCTGGTACGCCGGGAATCTGGAATCGGCATCCCACACCTGGCTCGCCTGCGGAAAAACGATTGCCACCGTTCCGTCGCGAGGCCGGCCCGGCGCAATCAGTCGTTCCGACTTGCCCACCAGTCGCATGGCGTCTGCTAGATTGCGGTAGGTGACTTCTTTCTCTGACCAGCCATCGGCGAAGGCAAGGTGCGGACCAAAAATGTACGGATCGATCGCCTTGGCCCCGTGTCCGAGCAGCGCGGCAATCTTGAGTTTCATACCGTCCAGCATCGCACCCGTGGATTGACCAACTGGATAGCCACCATATTCGATAGGCGAAGCGGGTTGCGATGTTTCGTGCACAGCGGTCTGACCGCGACCCGCATCGCGTTTCGCACGATCGCCTTCGCGCGCGGCACAGCGCAGCAGGTCGCCGTAAAGAGACCACAGTTGCGCATCGGCGTCGCCGAACCAGTCTTCGGTCCAAATACAAGACACCGCCCGTTTTCGGCCGAGGTCGAACCAATCGGGCATGCCCATTCCCGCATCAGGTCCGTCGTTGCTGTTGTTGGCCAGTTTCGCGCCGGGGGACGGAATGTAAAAGCGCCCCGGCCAGTTATTCAGATTCGTCGTGGTAAGCAACGCTGGATTGACCTCGCGCTGCAATGACTCCGTGGCCGCCGCGAACGCGTGGCTGAGCGATTCGGCAAAGAAACGCGTGGTCCAAAAAAACAGCCGCCGCTGCGGAAGGCTCTTGGCCTCGCTCAACCGTCCGGGAAACACGGAGTCCCAACTGCCTGCTCCCACGTCAGACGGACTCAATCCTTTCGACTGCAAGTAGGTTCGAAAGACCGCCAGCCGCTTGGGATCATTCGCAACATCCTCGGTTACTTTGGGGAAGTACCAGCCAGGCTCGTCACCGATGTGCATCAGCGTGAGCTCCTTCGGCTGAGCCCCCATCTTGGCCGCCGCGTCTCGGAATCCCGCTGCCCAACGATCGAGCGACTCTGATTTCACGAGTTCGGTTTCGAAATGAAAGTACGCTGGCGGACTGTAGATCGCGTCACGAAAACGACCGATGCCGTGGCGATCCGCCGCCGCCCGAATGGTCTTGGCATCGACTCCCGGCCAATTCCAAATCTGCGCCGTGTTGTGACCAAGCATCGCGAGCGTCGCCATGCCGTCCTCCAGTGCATTCTCGCAACTGTCGATTCCAATCAGACCGTTTGCCACCAAAGTCTGCTTTGGCCGTTCCGATGCCGATACCGCGTACTTTTCTGCGTAGTGCCGATAACGCGCGAATTCCTCGGCACTCGTGCCCACGAACGACTTCAGTTGTGAAGGATCGTCGAGTCCATACTTGGGAAGGATGATGGCTCCGACGTTCCCCACAAGTTGCATTTCCATGGAACGAATCACTTTCAGCGACGCATCTTGCGAAGCGACCTCTTTGGTTGAAAGGTTCGAACCAGTATTCTCAGTTAGTGCCACCTCCCATCGAAGGGTAGCACGCTTCACCGCGGCACCCTGCAGGGTAATGCGTGCGATCGCAGGACCGATTCCGTTCTTGAGCGCCGTATCAAGGTTGACCCAGGGCGAAGTTTGCCCGCTTCGAATCATTCCAAGCTTTTGCTGCATCGATTCCACAGCGAGTTCCGCAAGCGCACCCGGTTCAGGCTGGCCTGGCGTCCGCAGCGGCATCACCTCCAGCAACGACGGATAGGTTCCGATCAGTAGGTACTGGTTATCCATGCCACTGTGGGTCGATGCCCGGTCTG
>JBJOLO010000287.1:0-7758 GCA_046045565.1 Planctomycetota bacterium
GCAGTGTTGCTCGAACCCGAAGATGTGGAAGTAAACATCAAGCCTGAAGACTACCGCAAGGATCTGTACTGCGCGAGCGGTCCGGGCGGTCAGCACGTGAACAAGACGGAATCGGCCGTACGATTGACCCACTATGAAACCGGCATCGTGGTGGAAATGCAGGACGAACGCAGTCAGCACAAGAATTTCGCCAAGGCGATGCGCGTGTTGAAGTCGCGCGTGTACGAATATTTCCGCCAGAAAGAGCATGAAAAGCGGGCGGAAGAGCGCCGGTCGTTGATCGGTTCGGGTGACCGCAGTCAACGCATCCGCACCTACAACTTTCCGGAAAATCGATTAACGGATCACCGCATCTCTCTGACGCTTTACAAGCTCGACCAGATCATCAACGGAAATCTGCAACCGGTCACGGATGCCCTGTTGGAGTACGATCGAGCGCAATTGCGAAGCGCCATGGGAGGCTTGGACTAAGACGGAACGACCATGTCACAAGCAGAAAGCTGGACGATCGGCCGCCTGTTGGTTTGGACGACCGATTTTCTTAAACGCCACGGAGCCGATAGTCCGCGGTTAGACGCCGAGGTCTTGCTGGCGCACGTACGCGGTTGCGAACGCATCCAGTTGTACACCGCCTACGAAGAGGTCGCCTCAGAGGAATCACGCGCTGCCTTTCGCGAACTGGTGAAGCAACGATCGCAAGGAACTCCGGTCGCCTATCTCGTGGGACGTCGCGAATTCTATTCCCTGTCATTCCGCGTCACTCGCGATGTGCTCATTCCGAGGCCCGAAACGGAATTCGTGGTGATGGAGGTGCTGGATCTGATCAAGAGTCGCGTTGAAGGGCATCGCACTGAAGAGCCTCATGCTGAAGAGCCGGTGCGTATCGCCGATGTGGGAACGGGGAGCGGCGCGATTGCGGTGTCGATCGCCAAACATGCGCCGCATGCTCGTGTGCTGGCCATCGATATCAGCGAGCCGGCATTGGACGTGGCACGGGTGAACATCGCCGAACACCAAGTGGCAGATCGCGTTGAGTTGCTACACAGCGATCTGCTGGCGGCCGTTCCGGCGGAGGATCGCTTTGATGTGATTGCGAGCAATCCGCCCTACGTGCGCGAATGCGAAATCGCAGAGTTAGCTCGCGATGTTCGCGACTACGAACCGCATCTGGCACTGGTCGCCGGCCCCACCGGCATGGAAATCTTCCAGCGACTGGTCGGCGAAGCAGCTCGGCGACTGGTGTCCGGCGGGTGGCTTGTCATGGAGATACACCCGCAACTTGATCAAGCTTTGCGGGAACTGTTCCAACGCGATCCGGGATGGAGCGAGGTTGGGATCGCAAAAGACCTGGCCGGACTGCCTCGCGTCATTAAAGCGCGGTGGAGGCCGTAATCCGCAAGGTGTCGCCCTGAACGTCTCGAACCGTGGGTTCGATCAACCGTACCCCGTTGGGATCGGTTACCGAGGTGCGATTACGGCCTTGGCGCTTGGAGTGACCGAGCGATTGTCGCAAGTGTTCGAGTAACTCGGGGACGGAATCGGCCTTGGCCGAGACAACACCGCAACTGATTGTCAGGGAGTACTCTTCGCCCGGTAACTGCAATGTCGTCGCCTCGACGCTTTGCCGCAGGCTCTCGATCGCATCGGTAACCGTATCTTGCAAAGGCTGGTCAAGCAGCACGAGAAAGGTCGAGTGGCTGACTTGGATGAATCGTCCTGTGCCGAAGTAAGTGGGCATTGCATTCAGTAAGGACTGAGCGATTTCACTCAGAATCAAGTCTGCCAGACGCAGGCCCCAGCGGGAGTTGACCAGGTGAAACCGGTCGATGTCGATCATCGCGGCGCAAAAATCCTGGGAACTTTTCGCGGCACGCTGCTTGAAGTCAACGAAGATTTTTTCAAGTGCAACGCGATTGTCGAGGCCGGTGAGGCGGTTGGTCAACGGGCACTTTGGATCAAGCGGCAGCCGGCAGCGTTGCGTATCCAGGTGATCGGTCAAGATAAACGCCATCCCGGCCAGTCGCTGCAGGTCAAAGCAAATCTGTCGCACCGCAATTTTGCATCGTCGCATGTTGGGTGTCAGGTAATGGTAGGCGGTTTGCGTCATCTCCGCGGCCCAATCGTACACATAATCAGAGAGGTCGAGAGCCACCTCGCGTGCGACGTCGGCGACCTCGGGGATATGGTGCAGCGAATCTGCCACATCCAACTGCCGCTTGGCAAGGTCCAGGGTTTGCTGCCAGAAAGCCGTGAGGCTTTCGCCTTTCATGCCGCGAGGATCCGCAGCACCGGCCATTCGCACTTGTGCATCGGCCTGAGACACCGCGTCGCAGAAGGCTTGCAAGTCCTGCGCGATTGCCCGGACAAGTTGCACCAGCGGAATTCCCACCATGTTGTCCGCACTGGGCGACCGGATGATTCGTCGCGCGCCCATGAGCGAATCTTCCTCGGGTGACTCGTCGGTATCCAAAGCCTGATCCGCATCCGACGAGGCCTCCGTGATATCTAGCGCCGAACTGGCGAATGCGGAGAACGGCGAGCGAAATTTGATCGAGGGGAAGCGTGGTTTCCCGTCGGTGCTGTTGCGGGGCGTGATGAGGACCGGTGACTGCAGCGTCTCAGAATCCAGATCAGGCGCATGGTGCAGGAACACCGCCAGTCCAAAACCGACGGCGAGATTCGCGATCGCCACTGCACAGAGGAAAAAAAACACGCGAGTCTGCTTTCGACACCACGCAACGCCATCGCGAACCGAACGCCAGAAAGTTACGCCCATCCGGCGCGGAGCGATTTCAACTATGGAAATCTACGTTACGGCATGCTGCAGGAGCCTGATCACGACGAGGAAACCCGGTGTCCGGCGTGTGCAGGTGGTAGCGATTATGGCGAATAGGGTGTCGATTCGTCGGCCAGATTTGCGAGCATGGCTTGCAAGCGAGTCTCGATCTGGCCCATAAGCGGATCAGACTTTGCCTCGCTGCCGCCATCCTGCTCGTCGCGCACGCGCGGCGATCGCACGCGTTCCGCCGAAACCTCAATCGGTTCATCCACATCGATAATCGCATGCAGGTCGGCCAGTACATGCGATCGTTCGTTGAAGTCGGCTTCGAATCGCTCGATCAACTCGATAATCCGTTCCACTGATGGGGCGGGTTGCAGATAGTTCGGCGGGTAGCTGGCGACTTGCTGCGCCAGTTGCAGATCGGCGAGCATGCGCCAACGACGGTCTCGCTCAGCCGGATCCAGGCTGTTTTGTACCATTTCGGGCATGATCTTCATCCGCAATGCCTTGACCCGCACATTGACCGCTCCGGTCTGTTTGCGGCTGAACCAATGCAATTCCAGGGGTTCCAGCAACCGGTCGATCAGTGCCTGCATGCGTTCGGCAAGCGTTCCCTCTCGCGTTTCGCCGAAGTACTCCAATTCCTTGAGCATCAGCAGGGTTCGGCCCAGTTTCCTCACGCGATCGATGATCGGCAGTTCGCGTTGAGGCTGCCAGGACAGTCGCGATTCCAGCTTCGTCAGCAATGCATCGGCCGCCTCGCGGAAATCGCCTCGCACCACATACTTGATGGCAACCGGGTGTACCACCACTTTGGCGTTGGCGGAGATCTTTTGTCGCTTTTTTGCGGCGACGCGGGCGATGAATGCTACGCCGTCGAGCATCGCGTGCAACTGGTCGTTGGTATGCGATGTCGCACCCTCGGGGAAAACAATCAGCGGCCGGTTGGCCGTCGACAGGATTTGAGTTGCGGTGTCGATCGCCTGTCGATCGATCCCCTCCCGGTACACGCTGAAGGCACCCATGCGTCGAATAGCCCAACCCGACCAAGGGTCCTGGTTAAACAGGTGCCAGCTTGCCATTGCGAACACATGGGTTCGTGCGGCTCGCGCCAGGAAGCCCATGACTAACGGATCCGCAGTGCGGCAATGGTTGGGGGTCAGCAGGATGCCATGCCCCGCCTCGAGCGACCTTCGAAGTCGATCGACATTGCGACACTCATAACTAACGACGCGCTCGACGCGCCGCAGGTAGATCGCGTAGGCATTCGACCACTGTAGAAACGCCGGCCACCAAGTGCCGTAATGGGGCGGCACAAAGCGGTAGGGTTTTTCGATGATGATTTTCTGCATCGAAAATTCGCAGCGATGCCAGTGCTACGGAAGTTCCCGGATACGCAGATTCCGGAACTCGATGGGCGAGCCTTCGGATTCAAGGCACAGGTATCCCGAAGCCGGATTGCATCCGCTGCCGCCGGAAACCTCGACGCCGTTCACCCACAAACGGATTTCCCCGTTGATGCCCCGCACATAGTAATGATTCCATTCGTTGATTCCCTTGCTGCGCTGAAGCCGAGGAAAACTTCGACTGCCGTCGGGAGAAATCGGCGGGAACGGTTTCATCTTGGACTTGCCGACCGGGAAGACATCGCCATGGCAAGTGAACCAGTCGGCCTTCTTTCCGGTCGACTTTTCGAATTGTTCCGTGTAGCCGAGATCGAGCACCTGCACTTCGATGCCGTGCGGCAGACCGCCCGGTTTTAAGGCGTTCAGCGATTCCTCAGTGGCCCAGACGAAAATGCCCGAATTGCCTGCCGCTTTTCGATGGCACCATTCGGCAACGAGTTCAAAGTTCGTGATCATTTTCTTCGTTCGGATCACGCCCACTGGCTGCCCCGTGCAGTGGATCACGCCGTCCTTGAATGACCACGTGGTCGGCTCACAATTCACATTCGTAAAGTCCGACTCGCCCAACTCCCGCCAGCCCGGTCCTGTGCCGTCGATGGTGGCCTGCGGCAATTTCGGATCATCGGCAGCCACTGCCGCCACGGAGATAAGGCAACCTGCAACGAAGCACACCGCCGACACCGCGGAGCCGATCAGCGATTGACGAAGCGAAGAGGCGAGCATCAGTACGGACATGGTTTCAGACCCAATCGTAAACAATAGGAAACGGACCTGTTTCATGCCCCAGAGTCTAGCAAGGTCGCCGGAAGAAGCAACCATCCGCGGCAGCAGATCCGCCGCACGTGGAACCCCGTTTCGATGTCGGCCTAACGCCGGCTACGGACCGTATCCCTGAGGATGGCTGGAGTGCCATTTCCAGGCGGTCGCCACGATTGCTTCGATATCATCGAATTGGGGCGACCAGCCCAGAATCTGTCGGGCCTTCGAGGAATCGGCGATCAGTCGGGGCGGATCGCCGGGGCGACGCGGGCCGATTTTTTCTGCGATCGGCCTGCCGGAGATGCGTCTTGCCGCGTCGATCACTTCTCGCACGCTAAAACCTTTTCCCGAGCCAAGGTTGAGTTTCAATCCTTGTCCCGGTTGGAGTCGATCCAGGGCTCGCAGGTGTGCATCGGCCAGATCATTGACGTGCACATAGTCGCGAATGCAGGTTCCATCCGGCGTGTCGTAGTCATCGCCGAAAATGGTGATCTCGGACCTTTGTCCGAGTGCGACCTGCAAGGTGATGGGAATCAAATGCGATTCGGGCTTGTGGTCTTCTCCGATTTCGCCGGAGGGATCGGCGCCCGCTGCATTGAAGTAACGCAGGGCTGCGTATCCAAGTCCATAGGCATGGGCATAATCCCCCAACGCTCGTTCGACCACCAACTTGCTGAACCCGTAGGGGCTGATCGGCTGTTGCGGTTCTTCCTCGGGAATGGGGACCGTTTTCGGCACGCCGTACGTTGCAGTGGTGCTGGAGAAAACAAACTTGCGAACATCGGCTGCGCGCATGGCATTCAGCAAACTCAGCGTGCCGACGACATTATTGACGTAGTATTTCTGAGGATTGACGACCGATTCGCCCACCTCGGCCACCGCGGCGAAATGCAAGACCGCCTCGATCTGATGCTGGCGAAGTGCTGACTCCAATTGGGACTGGTTTTCCAGTTCGCCCACAATCAATCGTCCCTCCGGCACGGCCTGTCGATGCCCACACGACAGATTATCGAAAACCCAGACATCGTTTCCGGCTCGATGGAGCGCGCGGACGCAATGAGATCCCACATAGCCGGCGCCGCCAGTAACCAGGACACGCATTTTGTTTCCCTTTGGTTTGTCATGTGATCGGGGGCATAAGCACGCAGGTCGGACTTGTTCGCAGTCGATCCCGATGTGCCGACGTCAGCCCGTCCCGGAATCTGCGGCAGGTCGGTCGCGGCAGCGCCGGAGCGTGGGGGCGCGATGCACGGTGGGCCCCTTAAAGAGTGTTGCACATAGCAGACAAAGGTAAAGCCGGAACGGCCGTCGCCCGCACGATCCGTGCGACCGCTACGATCGATTCTCGTATCGAGTGGCACGGCGAGGCTTGGCTTTCGGACCGACATAGAGTTACAGCGGACCTGCGGTCGAACCTGGACCCATGCGAGCCAGCCAAGATGCCTCCAAGAAAAAAACTCGCCCCGCCCAAAACGCGTCTTCAGGGCGAAGGCGGTCTGGGGCGGATCGAACTGTTCGTCCGCTATCTCCGCTCGGAGTGCCATCTGGCTGCGAATACGATCGCAGCCTATCAGCGCGACTTGCGGCGATTTCGCGGTTGGCTGGGCGATCGCGGTATTGCTACGCTCTCGATTCGCGATCTGTCGGACTTCGTCGCGTCGCTGCATGCCGAACGACTTTCGCCGGCAACCGTGGCTCGACATATTGTCGCGCTGCGGATGTTTTTCCGCTACTTGCAGCTGGAAGGGTTGCTTGCGGAAAACCTCGCTGAACTGCTCGGAAGCCAGAAACTGTGGAAGCGGGTTCCGGAAGTGCTCTCGGTCAAATCGGTGGAGCAATTCCTCGAGGGGCCGGGTGGCGACGACCCTCTGCCGCATCGCGATCGAGCGCTGCTGGAGATACTGTATGCGACCGGTTGCCGGGCCTCGGAAGTTTCCAGCCTGCGCCTGTGCGACCTGCATCTGCAGCAGGCGTATTGCGTGTGTTACGGCAAGGGAAACAAGCAGCGGGTTGTGCCGCTTGGCCGACCGGCCATCGAGGCGGTGAAAACGTATTTGGCCGAGGAGCGGCCCAGGCTGGCTTCTGCCCAGCCGGCGATGCCGGAGTGGCTTTTCCTGTCGCGTAGCGGACGCAGGCTGCGACGCGAAGCGATTTGGGAGCGAGTCAAAAAATATGCGGCCCGCACCGGCGTGTCGTTATCGATCGGGCCCCACACGATGCGGCATAGCTTTGCCACGCATGTGCTGGCCGGCGGCGCGGATCTCAGGCAAGTGCAAGAGCTGCTGGGCCACGCCAGCATCGCAACCACGCAGATCTACACGCATGTCGACCACTCGCGACTGAAGAAAGTCCACCAACGGCATCACCCGCGAGCCTAAGAAAGATGCCGTTGCACGTGGCAGCGAAAAGCCTTATCTGCCGCGCGGTTCCCGAGGCGGCGAGAACTTCAGCTTGCTGACCAGTCGTTCGACCTCGTTGTTGTCCTTCACGTAGCCCTGGACGGCCGTGATCGCATTGATCACTTCGTCGTAATGCAGGTCGTAGTCGCAGTCGAGTTCAATTTCGGCCGTATCGGCAAGGCTGCCCGGTGTGCGGTCGGGTCCCAGGAATGCGACGATCCGATTTCGCAGTGCTTCATACTCGGTGCCGAACGACTGATCGTTAAACAAAATGTTCGCAATCGAACCGTCCGCGCCGGCGATTAATCGCACTTTCATCGGAACTTGCTGCTGCATCATCGGGTCGCCCGGGCCGGAGAAGCCCAGCGGCATTTTGATGTTAAAGTCGCCCTCTTGCGCGACAATCTTGAAT
>JBJOLO010000368.1:0-6472 GCA_046045565.1 Planctomycetota bacterium
TCGTAAGTGATCGACTTGAACGCGTTTGCCGACCGCTTCTAAATTGGGCGCCCGCTTCGGCTGCAGGTGGCTCATCACCAACTCACTGCCACGATGGCAATTGGCACAGCCCAATTCACCCAGCAGCACGGTGCCTCGCAAAATCTGCTGTTGAGCCAACGTGCCCGACACGCGGTCGATACCCGGCACATAGGGTGCATCGGCAGCCTGTAACTGGTTTTCCGCACGGGGCGTGGGAAGGATCGCGAGTCCAATCACCAACAAGCTGAATGCGACGCTGCCGATGGGCGACAACGCGTGGCGGACCATGTTCATAATGCTTACTCGTAGGAAAGGTGTTTTCACTTCGCAAAGGCAGCGGACCGATTGCCTTTCGCGCGACGGATAAAATGGCCTGGTAGTTTTACCTGGCAGTTTTGCCTGGCAGCCTTATGTGACAGCCTTCTGTGGGAGCCTTACGTGGGAGCCTTACGTGGGAGCCTTACGTGGGAGCCTTGTCGGGCAGTGCTGCTCGACCGCGAATATTGACCGATCTATCGCTTGTGGACAACAATTGGCACCGCGAATCGACGCGATGGATTTGCGTCGCCGTGTGGTACAGTTCCGTTGCGACGGGAAGCTGCTTCGGCGGGATCCAACGCTGCGGACGCGATATCAAAGTGTGTCTATCACAACGCGAGTCGCTCAATCTGTCAACTATCATCCACAGGAAACCCTCTCGGGGGTTGCTATGAACGAACCATCGTTACCATCCCCGCAACGCCCCTCGACGACCTTGTCTTTCACGCTGCTGGCGATGGCTGTTTTTCTGTTGGCTATTTTCGCCATCGTTCAAACGGCCTTTCTGAATCGCGGACGTACGCTCGAGACAGCGCCGGCGATTGTACCGCGAGGCGACTTGGCGGCCGATGAAAAAGCCACCATCGAATTGTTTCAACAGGCTTCGTCATCCGTTGTCTCGGTCCAGGGCGTCGACCTGGCTCGCGATTTTAATTTGAATGTGCTGGAGATGCCTCGCGGTTCCGGATCAGGGTTCGTCTGGGATCGTGACGGTCATATCGTGACGAACTTCCACGTGATCGAGGGAGCCGACCGATTCATCGTAAGTCTGGGGGACGGCACCACCTGGGATGCGGGACTTGTCGGCCAAGGTGCACCCGATCGCGACATTGCGGTGCTGAAAATCGACGCACCCGCCGAAAAGTTGCGGCCGCTTAATCTCGGCACATCGAGCGATTTGCAGGTTGGGCAGAATGTGTTCGCAATTGGCAACCCGTTCGGACTCGATCAAACCCTGACCACCGGGATTATCAGTTCGCTGGGGCGGGAATTGAAAACTCCCACCGGCCGCACCGTGGACGGAGTGATTCAGACGGATGCCGCAATCAATCCCGGCAATTCGGGCGGACCGTTGCTCGACAGTGCAGGACGCTTGATTGGCGTCAACACGGCGATCCTCAGTCCCTCGGGTAGTTCGGCCGGCATCGGTTTCGCAATCCCCGTGGACACCGTGCGCCGCACCGTCACCCGCCTCTTGCGAGACGGAAGGATCGTACGCGGCGTAATGGGAGTGAAACTTGCAAATGACCAATTGGTAAAACAATGGGGACTGGAGGGCGTGTTGATCCTGCAGATCATGGCTGGCGGTCCTGCCGATCGTGCAGGATTGCAACCGACAAATCGTGATCTTCAAGGCGTTCAACTCGGCGACCTGATCGTCAAGATTGACGACCGTCCGATTCGCAATACCGACGACTATCTCACGGCCCTGGAGGAACTTGCACCGGGAGCGAAAGTGAAGGTGCAAGTCATTCGCGGAGCGAAAACACGGGCCCAAAAACGAATCGAATTGGAAATGACCCTGGCAGGTTGAGTTGCGGTTACGCGAACCGCCACCCCGGTTTTTGTTGACCGGTCTGGTGATCATTACTAGACTAATGAGCAGGTAGCTTGGAAGCACCTCTTATCCCCATTCGTCCTATTCGCTTGTAATTGCAGTCCCGTTGTTGGTAAGCCTTCGTGGTAAACCTGCGGGGTATAACCTGACGAGTGGTTACAGAAACTCGCCCGTAAGTCGGCTTCGTGGAACGCGTTGCGATTTTCGTGCGCCTGGGCTCATCACCTAAGCGTTACGAGCCAGGCAGCGCGAACAGGTTGTCGGCAACGAGTTGTCGGCCACTACCCGTCGGCAATAAGCCGTCGGCAGGAAGTTGCCGCGACAACGTCGTCATGCGGAGTGAAGATTTTCGTAGCCGTTCCGGTGTCCGTTCGTGGTTTTTTGACATGCACAGGACCGTTCGTGGACAGTTCTCACCTTTCCAACGACGAACGACGGGGTCCCCCCCGGAGCCATACCGACGAACCAGTCGGGCAAGGCTCGCGTGATTCTGAGGGTAGTGTCGCTGAGGAACCTGTGCGCGATGCGGCCCAAGGCGGGGAGAACGCTTCCGGTTCCGGCGGCAACCATCTGAGTGACGATCAGAGTGCCAGGCAGAGGAACGATCAGAAGCACGACCCACGGGAATCCGACGCCACGGCGATTCGGCGTCCGGGGATGAAAAGCGCTGTCGACGCGACGCAAGGAGAAGCCGACGCGCTGATGCCGCCCCGATCCGGCGAGGACCCGCTAGAGGGCGTGGAGGTGGCATCTGACGAATCCGGTGGCTCCATAGGCCGGCGCGTGGTGAGCGTACCCGAACCGCAGCAACAGACGGTGTTGTCCAAGCGGCCTCCCTTGGGTGAACCGCTGCCGATGGCACGACCACTTCGTCCCTTCGAACTGGGCAAAACGCTGGAAGGGAAGAAGCTGAATCATTTTCTGCTCACCGAGTTCGTCGGTGGCGGCGGCATGGGAGCGGTCTTCCGTGCGCAGGACGAGATGTTAAGCCGCACGGTGGCGGTGAAAGTGTTGTCGAGCGACCGGACCGACGAAGAAACGTTGCGGCGATTTCAGAACGAGGCGCAGAGTGCTGCGCGGCTGGATCATCCGAATATCGCTCGCGTACACTACGTCGGCGAGGATGGCGGTTATCACTACATCGTTTTTGAATACATCGAAGGAGTAAATGTTCGGGACTTGGTTGCGGCGCGCGGGCCGCTGTCCATTGAGGATACCTTGCGATACTCCGTGCAAGTTGCCGAGGCCTTGCAGCATGCCGCCTTGCGCGATGTCGTGCATCGCGACATCAAGCCCTCCAATTTGATCGTCACGCCCGAGGGTCGCGTGAAGCTCGTCGATATGGGCTTGGCACGATTGCATCAAGTTGAGTCTGCTTCGGAGGACCTGACGGCCAGCGGTATGACGTTGGGTACCTTCGATTACATCTCCCCCGAGCAGGCCCGGGATCCGCGCAGCGCCGACACACGAAGCGATTTGTACTCGCTTGGTTGCACCATTTACTTCATGCTGACCGGTCGTCCGCCGTTTCCGGAAGGAACCGTGCTGCAGAAGTTGCTCAGTCATAGCGGCGATCAACCCACGGACGTCCGGCAGTTTCGTCCGGAGTTGCCTGACGAGTTGTGCCGTATCCTCAACCTGCTGTTGGCGAAACAACCAACGCAGCGATTTCAGTCGCCGGAGGAACTGGTTGGTGCGCTGCTGGTGCTCGCAGACAGATTGGGCTTTCACCAACTCACGGAGGGGGCACGCGTTTGGATCGCCGATGACGAGCCTCGAAGTTGGGGGCGTCGCCAAATGCATTGGATCGTCCCGGCCACGATCTTACTGCTCGTGGCGGCAGTTGTTCACTCCCTGGCGCCATCGACGTTGATGATTCCACCGGGACCGTCGATCGCACAAGCGAAGCCTGACCAACGTCGGTCCGAGACCGGCCAAGCTGATTCCCAATCCGATGCCGGACCGGGCAGGCCACGCCGTAATGATCTCCCATCGGAATCCAGCGGCAATCGCGGAACCGGCTATGCTGAAGCGCGTTCAACGCGGAACGCGGAAAAGAGCGCAGAAAGGAATGCGGAGAGGCGCGGCAGCGAGTCGGTATCGGAGCGCATTTCGGAGCGGGCCTCGGATCGCGGCGAGAGTCGATTGGAAGGGCGCGGCGAGTTGCGTGATGAGGAACGAGATGGTGAGAAGCGGGACGATCGCAAAGAGAATCGCGGGCCAGCCACACCCCTGGATCGACGCGCTCCGAGTGAGCCACGCGATTCCAGATCGGCGGTTTCCGATCCGTTTCCCCTGTTGAGCGACATGGGAAGTGGTACGTCCGCAGTGCCGCGGGCGGAAGCAGACGATGCATCGGAGAGTGTCGGCAGGGCAGGGAGCGGTGCGTCGGCCAATGAGCGACTCGATCCATCGAAGTCGGAGTTCAATCGCGCAGAAATCCGGTATCTGGTTGTTGGCGAGGCACGTGAGTCCGAGTCAGCCGATTCGCTTACGATGACGTCGGTGGAAGAAGCGGTACGCTATGCCAATCAGAATGCCGCGGTGGAACGAATCGAGCTTGCGTTCAGCGGCGAGGTCGAAGTCGCACCACTGGAGATCTTATCGCGAAGGCTGACAATCCATGCCGGACTCGGCGCAAAGCCGGTGCTGGTGTTTCGCGACAGCGGCCGATCGACGCGACATAGGGTGCGCGTCGGCGCAAGCGATTTGATGTTCGGGGATGTCGAGTTGCGGTTTGAGGTGACGCAGGCTGTCGATGAGCCCCATGCCATGTTCCTGCTCGATCGCACACCGCGGCTGCAGTTTCAGAACAGCGTGCTCACGATCCAGGCTCCGCGTGCCTACGGCGAGTGGCTCGCATTCATGCAGCTTGCCCCGCCCCGCTCGAAAGAAATGATGCCGGGCGATGATACGATGAGCACCGGCAGTGCGACGCCACCCCTGATCGATTGCTTCTCGACAATCATTCGCGGTCAAGCGACCATGCTTCGCGTTCCTGAGGGCGTTCCGTTTCGATTGAAGTGGGATCAAGGACTCTTGATCACGACCGAGCGTTTACTGGATCTCGCCGGTTCCCGCATCATGCCTCGCGGTTCCGCCGGCGCGCGGGTAGACCTGAGTAACACAACCGCCGTCGTCGGCAAGGGATTGGTACTGCTGCGAGTTGACTCCGAGTTCCGTTACCCGCTCGAGTTCAGCGGCGAGTTGTTCCAGTGCATTGTGTTTTGCGATCCGCCGCCGGAACCGCTGGCCGTCGCACCGCTCGTCGAGATGCGAGCCGGTCTCGGAAGCGACTTTGGTCGCAAGCGGCCTTACTTCCGCAGTCGCGATACCTTCTATCACCATGTCGACTCCATCTTGCGGTTTGACCCCACGGGCAATCCCAACGAGGTGATCGAGTACACCTTCTACGAACGGGAAAAAGCCAACGAGCTGAAATGGGATGAAGCCGGGGGAGTGGTGGGGGCCATTCCCTGGCGAAAACTGCCGCTTGCTTCGCAGGCGGTCGAACGGCGAACGAAGTTTGACTACTTGCTTGACGAGGCGGAAATGGGGCAGACGATGCGAGCCGGATTCGATCCCGTACGACTCCCCGACGTTGCCCCGGCGGCTGAATCGAAATCGACGAAGTAAGTGAAGTTGCAGTACGTGAAGATATCGATGCTTGCTCGTCGGACAAAAGCCATCTGACCGGAGGCGAAGCCGTTTCTGCCGATCAATCGGTGGCCGTTGCGAGCTTGGCAGTAGCACTCGAATGCTACCATCCCGTGCATTCGCACGTTCTTTCAAATGGCACTTGCTGATCAAGTCGCGCCGCGAGCCAAAATCGCCGGGGAAGATGGAAGCATGGCGGTTGTGTCGACACGCGTTGGCAAGGAAGCCAGTCCCCCCAGATCCTTCGCCACGCATCGATCATCGACAAAACCGCGTTGCGGCTTGAGCGATGGTAACGATTTTGCCGATAAAGGAACGAAGAAGAGTTTGAGCCGGATCACGTGCTATGTTTTCGTAGCGAGAACGTCCGCCGCGACATCACTTGGATTACGTGAGTTGGTGCCGCGAAAATCGTTGTGCGGGATGCAAGCAACCTTGTGGATTTCGGGGAAGTACCATGCCGACCAGCCTGACGCCCATGCTGCTGATGGAACCCAATGAATTGATCGCCGACATGACCGCGTTCCGATTGGAAATGCTTGGGTATCAAGTCAGCTGTGCGACCAGCGCCCAAGCCGCTGCGGCTCATCTGTCGTCATGTCCGCCGCCCGAACTAATCCTGATCGATTCGAGCCTGCTCATCGACGACCAAGGTGCTGCCACAACGTTCCTTACCGATCTTCGCAGCGATATTCGTCTGCGCGACATTCCTGTGATCGTGTTGCATCACGATGGCGTATCGCTTCCGGTCATTCGAGATCAGATCGCGGCGAAGGATGAAGTCGTTGCCTTGCCGTACGATCCCGCCGAGCTGAAAACCAAGGTTGCTCGACTCGTCCAACGCCCCGTTCCCGTCCACAGCAGCTCCGATCGCGAGCACCGATTGCCCTTGACTGGCAGTTCGATCAACACCGTGGC
>JBJOLO010000566.1:0-3116 GCA_046045565.1 Planctomycetota bacterium
AGTCACCAATCGCGGGCCGGCGCTGGCGAGTTCCTGGTGAGCGTCATCCCGTTTCCGACGCTCCCGCATCGGATCGGGAACCACCTCCGGTACGCGATCGACACGGATGAAATCATCTCGCAATGCATCGATCTGATGTTCCTTCATGCGGTATTTCGGCATCCGGATTTGCAGGTAGGGTCGATGCACGGGTCCGGTCCGTGCGATGGCTGCATGGAGGGCCGAGTCCGTGAGTTTGTCTCCGACCCCGACGAGTGAGGGCGGGGTTAGCGACGACAGGCGATCACGCAAGGCAGGTCGCAGTTCGCTGAGCGACACGAGTCGTGGCAGCAGGCCGGTTTGTGTGTCGCGAGCGTGACAGGCGGTGCAGTTGGAAACCTCGAGTAGATCCTGCGCTTCGGCCGGAAGCGGTGATTTGATCGGGTTGTGATCCGGCGCTGTTGCTGGCCCGCGATTCGATTTCTCGCTTGATTGACTCGCCTGCCGCACGTAGGTCTGGATTGCCATGCGATCGGCAGCGGTCAGATCGTACCGCGGTTGATTCGCGGCGGGACGCGTTGGGCTCACACACGCTCGATCCCAATCGGATTCGGCTCGAAGCGCTGCGATGTTTTTCTGTTGCGGAGGATCGGAAATGGCGTGGCACGCATTGCATTGATGCGCGGCGAACAGTTCACGACCTCGATCGTGCAGTTGGTTCGTTGTCCGACGGTCCAGGGCCTTCTGTTCGGCGTTCGGTTTGGGATCTCCTCGCTGCACCGACAGGAAGGCAGCCAGGTCTGCCCGTTCGACGGCCGTCATTTCAAACACCGGCATGCGATGATCGAAATTAAGCGATGCGGGATCGGCGAGCCAGATCTCGAAAAAATTCGCGGGCCGTTTTTCTGCGACTCGAGTGAGGTCGCCCCCATCGAACAGCGTGGGTTCGCCAATGCTACGCCAGGAGTGACACGCTAAGCACCCGAGCGAAACAAACAGTGATTCTCCTGCTTGCGGATCTCCTGCTTGCGGGGCGACGGTTGCCTTAGGCGGATCCGGTTTTGGCTGCGCCGAATCGGGGACAGTTCGTTCGGCCAGGACATAGGCCGCGATTGCCTCTGCGTCCTCCGGCGCGATCTGAAAGTGCGGCATGCGGCGGGCCAGGTATTTTTGCTCGGCATCGGCCGATTCGTTTGGACGGTCGGGGCCCCGATCGTTTGCAAGTGGCGGGCTTTCGGTGAGGCGTTTGACCAGCCACTGGCGATCGAGCCATGCGGAGGCTCGATCGAGCGACGGTCCGGGTAGGATCGACGAGGGTTGGGGGCTATGGCACGCATTGCATCGCAGTGCCTGCGACAGCGTTCTGCCTCGTTGGTACGCTGCGTCGTTCTCCGGTTGTTGCTGTTTGTCCGACGGATGCCGTGGCGTTTTTTGCGAGGCGTCTGCTCGTCCTCGTGCGATGCGAGGAGGCTGCTCAAAATGCGAGGCAGCGATGGACTCGGGAGCGGAATCATCCAACGACCAGAACAACAGGAATTGTGGTGCTTCGCGAGCGGGGTGATACTCCGCGAAGAACTTGTGACGTTCATAGGTTAAGAATTGGGCCGGACTCGATATCCAACTTGCCCTGGCAGGACGCGTTGTGTTTTTTTCGTTCGCGGCTGCCGGTGGATGCGAAAGCCAATCGCTGTCATCGATCTGAATTCGAAAACTGCCGCTGGCGCACGCACCGATTGCTGTCCGACCCTCTCGCGGTGGTTGCAGAAAGCCGGACCATTCAATCCGTTCGGGCGTTCTGCCTGGAAATAATCCGAGGATCTCCTCCGCATCGACTCGCGCGCACGTCCCCGTCGATACACGTCCTTCCGAGTCTCGGAAGCTAAACTTCAATCCGGCAACGCGAAGGGGCTCATCGGCGGTCAGTTCATCGTCTGGCTGGGCCTTGTCTGGCGGGGCCTTGTCTGGCGGGTTATCGGTTGGGGGCGGGTCGTCGTCGCAAGGTTGGCTGCCTTGGTTGAGGGCGATGGAACGTGGAGCGGCGTGCGATGATCGGCCTTGCGGTGTTTGCGCACCGGCGTGCATGCAGGAGAATGGCAAGAGGACTGCCAGCGGGATTGCCACCATGCGGATTGCGGCGAGCCACCGAGGCATGCTGTTGGCGAGACTGTCCACCGTAGTTCCCTCGGGGTGGATTCGAGCGGGCGCAGGCAGGGTGCGGTGTGCGAGGACGGGATGCGTGAGGACGGAATGCGCGACGAGCGTGGTGCCGGTCGGGCTGGTTCGGCGTTCGCGCTGGTTTGGCGTTCGCGTTGTGGGTCTTGCTAGGCGTGTTCGCTTTTGCGAATGAGTTGGTCGATCAGCCGATTCACGTCTTCGGACGAGATTTCCATGACGGCTGCGGCGGTGGCGAACACGCGTTTTTCGACTTCCGACAATTCGCCGTCCGCAGCCATGGTACGAATCAGATCCTGCAGCATCTCGATGCGCTCGGACCGGCGCTGGGGGATCTCGAGTTGTCCCGGATGGCTGAGCGCGAATTGGACCGCCTCGGCAAACTGGCTATCGGTCAAGCCGCGGCTCAAGGCCCACTCCCGCAGGAATCGTGTTTCGCTCTCCGAGAGTTTTTGATCGGCCATTGCCATGACCAGAAGATTTTCGAATTTTTTCAGCCGATCCATCCAATTCTGCTCCACGCAACCAGGTTGCTTCGTAATGCTGCAAGATCGTATTCAACCGCCAAACGGAGCCTTGATCATAGCAGGTTCGCCGCAAAAATCACGCCTTGAAAAAAATGTGCGGGCGATTAACGTCATGGGCGGCGGATGAAGTTGGCTGCATAGCTTCGAACTTCGGTACCGTTCAACACATGGACGCGCCGCAGTTGCTGAATCGTGGACTCGCTGAAGTGGCTCAGCGGCAGATGCACAAACGTCTTCTTGAAACGTTTGGCGAGCCGTCGCCATCCCGCACCGGGGAGCAGGGGGCTTAGCAGCGCGATTTGCGGGCAGCGGCTGTGCAGGCAAGCTGCGCCCAGCAGGCGTTCTTCGAGTGTCTCGCAGAAATCGAGTCGCGGGTCGTGCCAGATATCAGGGATGGGGATGGGCGGATAGAGAAACAATGCGCCGCCGTACGTGGCC
>JBJOLO010000384.1:0-5637 GCA_046045565.1 Planctomycetota bacterium
GGGTGCACGTTTTCCGGCTGGGAATGGGCACAGGCCAGGGCGAGAGAATACAAACTCATCATGCTTTCAAGATGACAGGTTGGCGGAGCAGAAGGAGACAAGGATGTCGACGACACTCACAGTGAATTCGGGATCGAAGGTGCCGGGTGCAATGATGGCGAACATTCAGGTTTACAATACGCTCAGTCGTCAAAAGGAACCGTTTCAGACTGTGGTGCCCGGCAAGGTCGGCATCTACCTCTGCGGCCCGACGGTATACAAGCCGGCTCACATCGGCCACATGGTCGGGCCGGTTATTTTCGACACGATCAAGCGTTACTTGGTTTATTGCGGTTACGAAGTGACCTGGGTTGTGAACATCACCGACGTCGACGACAAGTTGATTCAGCAATCGTTGGAACGCGGGATTCCGATGTCGCAGGTGGCGACCGAGATGACGATGGATTACATGGCCAACCTCCGGGCGCTGGGCGTCGATCAGATCGACGTGATGCCTAAGGCCACCGAAAACATGGAGGAGATCATTCGCTTCATCGAGGCGTTGATCGAACGCGGTTTTGCCTATGCGTCGGCGGGCGATGTCTTTTTCGACGTCACGCGGGATCGCGAATACGGCAAGTTGTCGAATCGCACCGTGGACAGTCAGCAGGGCGAGGGCGGCGGGGCCGCTTCGAAGAAACGTTCGCCCGGTGACTTCGCGTTGTGGAAAGCTGCGAAGCCGGGAGAGCCGAGTTGGGAAAGTCCGTGGGGACAGGGGCGGCCGGGTTGGCACATCGAGTGTTCGGCGATGAGTCGGCGGATCCTGGGCGAAACGTTCGATATTCATGGCGGCGGGCTCGATCTGATGTTCCCGCACCACGAGAATGAAATTGCTCAGAGCGAATGCTGCCATGGCAAGCCGATGGTGAAGTACTGGTTGCACAACGGCTTGATCAAGGCCAGTGCTGACGCCGGGAAAGTGGGCGGACGTTCGGAGCGTGAAGAGGAGCAGGATGCGATCGAACAAAAAATGGGTCGCTCGAAAGGCGCTGGAGGCTTGGCTGATTTGATCGCGCGACAAGGCGGCGAGCGTATCCGGTTTTTCCTGCTCCGTACTCATTACCGAAGTTCGTTCGTTTTCGGCGAAGCGGAGGTCGCGGAGGCGGCGATCGGCCTGGAGACGTTCACGCGATTCTTCGAACGCTACCAGCGCATCAGCGGCCGCGAGTTTTACGGGCTTCCCGCGGTGCGCCGACGCGCGGACGGCGAAATCGAAGCCGGCAAAGATCCTTTGCTGACGGACGTGTCGCAGCGCCGGCAAGCCTACCTGACGGCCATGGATGACGATTTCAATTCCGGCGCCGCAATCAGCGAACTGTTTGAGCTCGTGCGGGTCCTGAATAAGTATGCCGATCAGCACGACCTCGAGGGCGCCGGCAAGGCACAGGCGGCCAAGTTGGATCCGTTTGAGCGGGGCGTGGCAACGCTGCGCGAACTGACCGCCATCCTCGGATTGTTCCGCAGTCCGATGAAGAAGAGCTCGTCGGAAGACTCACAGTTGACCGGCAAGCTGGTCGAGTTGTTGATTCAGCTTCGCGCCGACGCGCGTGCCAGAAAAGAATTCGCGGTGTCCGACAAAATTCGCCAAGACCTGGCGGCGATCGGCGTCACGTTAGAGGATCGAAAAGGCAAGACCGAGTGGCGCGTCGGCTCGTGATCGACCGCACCGGCAACCTTGTTCGGCGATCATCGCGTGCAGGATGGCAAGCGATGTGACGCGCGATATGGAAGTCGATGGGGCAGCCGATGAGGCAGTCGATGGGGCGTTGCGAACGGAGGAACCGTTTTTTGGGACAGCCGCTTGCGGTCGGTCGGGGCAGGCGTTCGTTTGCCGACAGGAATTCCGAGGTCGTTCGCGGGGCGCGGGATGCCGCCAGTTCAGACATGCTTACCGTTCACGGATGGGTGTAGATGGCAACCAAGCGGATGCAACTTCGAGTGGATGAGGCTGCCGGGTCGGCAGTGAAGCGACCGGACGGTGAGGCATCGAAATCAAACGCGGTGCGCATCCTGGGGGTCGATCCCGGGCTGAACATTACGGGGTACGGCGTCCTGGAGGTGGTGGGCCGTTCGTTGCGCGTGGTGGAAGCAGGCGTAATTCGAGGTCGCAGCCGGTCGTTGGAAAACCGTTTGCGGGAGATTCACCTCGGCGTCGCAGAAGTGATGGAAGCTTTCCGTCCGCATGGGATGGCGATCGAACAACTGTATTCGCATTACGAACGGCCGCGCACGGCGATCCTGATGGGACATGCCCGCGGTGTGATCTGCCTCGCCGCCACGCTCGTCGAAACCCCCATCCACCATTACGCTGCGACGCAAATTAAAAAGGTCCTAACCGGGAACGGTCGGGCTCCCAAACCACAGATGCAGCAGGCCGTGCGTCGTGAACTCGGTTTGGCTGCTGTGCCGGAGCCTCCCGACGTTGCTGATGCGATGGCGGTGGCCGTTTGTCATTATTATCTCGGAGTCAACGCGGCGCAATTTTCTTGATGCGGTTGCCACCCGTCGATCGGTCGGGGCGCCCTCCGCCGTTTCGCGATTGCGAATTGGCACGCCACTCACCGTCACCATCACGGCTGGCAAGGCACGCCGACGAACGATAAGGTTGGCTACGCACTGGAGTTCCACCGGTTGTCGATGAAGCGGGCTGCGGTCCGGGAAAGCTCGTTCAGGAGAGGAAAGAATACGTGATTACCAAAATCAACGGCCGCCTGGTCGCTTTGCTTGACGACGTCGCGACGCTGGCGATTGATCCGTTCGAATATGAAGTGTTGATCGCCGATGTGGCGCGGCGTGAATTGCAGTCGAAAGTCGGACAGGTCATCAGCCTGCACACGATTCACTATCTGGACGGGAATCCGCAGCAGGGGCGAGTGGTTCCGCGCTTGATCGGTTTCTTGAACGAAGTGGAGCGAGAATTCTTCGAGCTGTTTTGCTCGGTGGACGGTGTGGGTGCCAAGAAAGCGTTGCGGGCGATGGTGCGGCCGGTGCGGGACATTGCCGAGATGATCGAGGCGCAGGATGCAAAAGGGTTGTCGACGCTGCCCGGCATCGGGCCGGCTACGGCCGATCGCGTGATCGCCAAGTTGCGACGAAAGATGTCGAAGTTCGCCCTGATGGTGGCTCGACATCAGCCTCCAACCGGCGAAGCGGACGTGGCGCGGGACATCGTGCGAGAAACGTTCGATGTGCTGTGCGCGCTGGGGCACAACGAATCGGCGGCGAGGCAACTGATCGACAACGCGATGGCGGCCAAGAAAAAGTATGCCGATGTGGAGTCGCTGATTCAGGCCATTTTTCAGCAGACTCACGCGGCGTCCGAAGATCGCAAGTAGAGGATCGCAGGCAGAGGATCGTAGGCAGAGGATCGTAGGCAGAGGATCGCAGGCAGGCTGATTGCAACGCGCGAGCGATGGTGAACAGGCACGTTTCTTTGCGGCCAGTCGCCGTCATGGTGCACGCGTTGAAGCGTGGGGAGAGCATGTCGAGCGTGGGCAGATCGCGAGCCAATTTCGATCGGGCGGGTGAGGCGGATGTTGTCGCGGCCGACCCTGTCGACGTCACCGGCCCGGGCGAGTGGGTCGATGCTCGGGTCGTCGCGCCGTCGGGACGGATGTGTGTCCGCTGCGGATCGCCTGTTGAGTCGCTCGACAAATTCTGTCCCGCGTGCGGACTTCCTCAAGCGATGGAAGTCCCACCGGGGCCATCATCTTCGACGTCGGGTGCGCCGCCCGCCTCATCCGCGCCGGATTCCCGCGTTGTCGAAGCGACACTTGCCGATGAGCAGCGCCGTCGTTTTCGCTGCCAGCAATGTTCCAGTGAAATCGCGACCGATACCGATCAACGCAGTTTTCGCTGCCCGTTTTGCGACTCGACCTATGTCGTGGAGTTTTCCAGCCAGGAGTCGCAGCGGCAGCGGCCCGAATTCGTGATCGGTTTTGCGATCACGCCCGATCAAGCTCACGAGCGATTCCGGAAATGGGTGTCGAGCGACAGTTGGTTTCGCCCCGGTGATCTGCGATTGGCCATGATCGCGGAAAAAATGGCGGGGGTGTATCTGCCGTTTTGGTCTTTCTCGATGCTGGCTCGCAGTCGCTGGGCGGCGACGATTGGCGAGTACTGGTATCGCACCGAGACCTACACTACCACCGACTCGAAGGGCAATACCGTCACCCGTACGCGACAGGTGCGGGAAGTCGAATGGTGGCCGCTCGAAGGACAGCATCATCGCTACTACAGCGGCTATTTGGTGTCAGGTAGTCGAGGCCTGGCTCAAGGCGATGCGGACCGGATCATGCCGTTTCAGCTGCCCGCCTTGCGGCGCTACGAGCCCTATTTTCTGTCGGGTTGGTTGGCGGAGGAATACACGATTGATCGTGATGCCGCAAAAGTGAAGTGCCAGCAGGTGTTCCTCGATTGGGAGCGGTCGAATATCGCCGCGTTCCTGCCGGGCGACACGCATCAGTCGTCGTTCGCGGTGCGGACCGAATTCGAGCACGTGAATTCGGACTTGTGCCTGCTGCCTGTGTACGTGCTGCGATATCGATATCAGAACCAACAGTATCTGTTCTTGCTGAACGGCCAGACCGGACGTGCGTGGGGCAGCAAGCCGATTTCGTGGCGAAAGGTGCTCGTCGCCGTGATCGTCACGGTCCTGATCGCAATCTTCCTTGTGGGGGTGGTGGCGCTGCTGTCACGGAACCCATGAGCACCATGGAAGCTTACTCGCCGGACTCGCGAACCGGAGTCGCAGCCATGGAGATCCAATCCATGCCGCTTCAGGCAAGTCGCATCGAAGCGCATCGGATCGGGAGTGGATCAAAGCTAGGGTTGGGCGTTAGCGGATAGAAGGCAACGGATAGAAGGCAGCCGATGGCGGACGTTTTGGAAAAGTGCGGTGTATGCGGCGCGATGCTGGACGAGGAAGACTTGTTCTGCGGGAATTGCGGCGCCGAGGCACCGGATCGGAATCGGGAGCAGTCGCAAGGTTCCTTCCAGGCGACGCACAATTTCGAATGCGATTCATGCGGGGCGTCGATGAGCTACGATGCGTCGGCGCAGAATCTGCGATGCCCCTTCTGCGGTTCAGAGAAACTCGAGGCGCGTCAGGAGGCCAGGATGTTGGCTCCGCGGCGCGTGTTGCCGTTCGGGCTTGGCCGCGGGGACGCGGAGCGGATCATGCGGCAGTGGTTGGGGCGAGGCTTTTTCCGGCCGGGTGATTTGGCGATGAGGGCGGCGATCGATTGCATCACGCCGGTCTATGTTCCGTTCTGGGTATTTTCGGCGCGGACCACGACGCACTGGACAGCCGATTCGAGCGTGGTGCCGTCGGGCGCACGGGCCTCGTGGTATCCGGTGTACGGTACCAGCGCGGGGGAATACCGGGATCTGCTGATCGGAGCCAGCGGCGTGCTCACGATGCAGGAGACGGCAGAAATCTGCCCGTTTGAACTCGGTCGGGCGGTGCCTACCGAGGAGGTCGATCTGGCGAATGCGGTTTACGAGCCGTTTCGCGTGCATCGGAAGTATGCACGGCCGCTGGCGCAGCGCGGTTTGGAAGATTTGGAGCGGAAGGCTTGCCAGCGTTTTGTGCCGGGG
>JBJOLO010000397.1:0-3392 GCA_046045565.1 Planctomycetota bacterium
CCACCCTCATGATATCTCGATTACTCAGGAATCTCCGAACTACAGTCCCGAGTACTCTGCGAACAACGAGGAACAGTAGCGGCAGGCACTACCTCGAGACTCGCCGTCGCCACGTCTCGCGATGGTCCTTCTTGAATCGCTTGCGAACGGTGTGTTCGCAAGCCGTAGGCTTGCAACAGCCCCTATCGAAGTCGTATCTCCTATCCGGCGCGAAGGGGTTCGCCCGCGTCCGGGCGGCCTCCGTGCTCTCCGTTGCAGCGCTCTCGTTGGCGGCAAGCCTGGTACCGGCTGCCGAACCGTCGCCGGCCAAACCGGTGGCCGCATCGACACGCGCGGTCCCGCAGGATGCATCGCTGCGATGGCAAGCGAAGAACGCGCTGCGGAAAGTCGGCAACGGCGATGTTGAACCGGCCGTACTTTCGTCGGCCGTGGTGTCGGCAGCTGCAGAAAAGTCGACGGTAGCCACGCGAGAAACCAAATCGCAGGCAAGAGCATCGAAAGCCGCAGCAACTCAGGAAATAACAACGAATGAAGCCGTATTGCAAGAAGTGGCATTCCAAGATGCGGTACCGCAGGACACACAGGCATCGGACACCAGTCCGCCAACCAGCGGTGGCAGTTGGGAATATGGAGTGAAGTGGCGAATCAAGTCGGACGCGGAGGCCTCGACAGCGAGGGAGATCTCGCCGATGCCCAATCGACCTTCCTTTGTGCGAACCGCCAGCAACCAAACGACGACGATTCGGCCGAATCCGATTCGCGCGAGCGAGATCCCCGCTGTTGCGACGGAAGCACCTGCAAGCCGACTGAACGATCCGATCGGAGGTCGCGTTCGGCAGGCCAGTGCGGACGAAGGTCTCAACGGGCCGGTGACGGTTGCTCGACGAGTTCGTGCCGAAACGGCGTCCGATGAGGTCTCGGGCGAGGCCGGCGACGAGGCCGGCGATGCGGCCGGCGATGCAGCGGAACCGACGCGTCCTGTGCCGACGGCTTCGCGGCAGGATACCGCGGGCTGCGATCGCATCTACAACGAGCGGGACTGTTGCGAGGGAGTGAAGAAGTGCGAGGATGCGCGAGCCCGTTTACGTGCCGATACCATCGACAAGATTTCGCTCGACATCACTCCTTCGTTCAAGCCGGATGTCAAGGATGCGCAGCAAGTCGAGCGTGAACGCGAGAAGTTGTTGGACCAAACGCCGGTGCGTGCTTTTCACACGCGCGATGGCAAGTTGCTGATCACGGGACGTTTCGTGCGATTGGTGCATGGTCGCGTGATCATTCGCAATGATGACGGAGAAGAGTTGCCTTTTCGCTTCCGCGACTTGAGCGATGACGATCTCTGTTTTATTTCAGCCTGGTGGGGGCTTCCGACCGAATGCCGGTTGGGTGGCGGTCAAATGATGGCGCGCCAGTGGACTCCGGCGACGGTGACCTGGAAGGCGTCGGCCTTGTGCCACAAACCGCTGTACTTCGAAGAGACGCAGTTGGAGCGTTACGGTCACACCACGGGGCCGATCAGTCAGCCTGTGCTTTCCAGCGCTCACTTCTTCACGAACATCGCGACCTTGCCGTACAAGATGGGCATCAATCCGCCTAACGAGTGTCAGTATTCGCTCGGTTATTACCGGCCGGGCAGTTGTGCACCGTGGTTTATTCCTCCGGTTCCGTTAAGCGTAAGGGGCGCGCTGATGGAAGCGGGTGCATGGGTCGGGGGTGTGTACGTGCTGCCCTAGCAAGGCGGCAACGACCAGTTTTTGTTCGGGAGCGATTGGCTCGCAAACGGCGAGGCGTCTGGGCGCCTCGCCGTTTTGCCGTTTTCCGGGGTGGATGAAGCGGGGTTGTGAGGCGTGCTTGTGAGGCGGGGGCGGCGACAAGCTCCGTGGGAAGCGATGGAGCGAGCACGCTGTAGGGCTCGAGGGTGCCGCAACCGGCACGTGCAGCACCGGTTTACAAGCCGCAGCAGGATATCGCTACTCGCCGCCCATTGCACAGCGACCGCCGCCGCAAACGGGACGGCCACAGCCCATCGGCATGGTCGGCAGCGAAGCCGATCCCATGGCCGGGGTGGCAGGAACACTGAGTTCCTTGTCCAGTTGCTCGCTTCCGCACTCCGGGCACACAGGCGTCTCCTCGCCGCGAATCAATAACTCGCAAGTGTGCTTACATCGGGAACAGGTATACTCGTAAATCGGCATCACAAATCTCCCTGGCTCAAGCATCTGCTCAATCAAGTATTCAGCTTCCAAGTATCCAGCTTCCAAGTATCCAGCTTCCAAGTATCCAGCTTCCAAGTATCCAGCTTCCAAGTATCCAGCTTCCAAGTATCCAGCTTCAACTTCAAGGCTTCGCATTGAAGGCCAAGCATCGATTCTTTTTCGCGCCGTTCGCCGTGTTTCCGCGGCGAACGTGGTGATCACCGCCTTGCTACGTCTGAGGAGCACGTTTTGTCATGAATACCCTGTACCTGCGTCGGGAGCAAGCCCGTCAGATCGATCGTTGGGCGATGGACTGTCTGGGATTCAGCGGACAGGTTTTGATGGAGAATGCGGGTCGAGGCTGTGTGGAGTCGTTATTGCGGCGGGGCGTGCGCGGTCCGGTGCTGATTTGCTGCGGCAAGGGGAACAATGGCGGGGACGGATTGGTGATCGCGCGATGGCTGACGATTGCCGGCATCGAGGCCCGCGTGATCGTGTGGGGGCCTGTTGATCATGCAGCTGTGGATGCGATGGCCAATCTCCGAATTCTCGAAGCTGCCGGACACGCGGTTCATGTGGTTAGCCGCGGGACGGGCTTGCCCGAACTGATGGAATACGCGCAAGGGGTCGACTGGATCGTGGATGCGCTGCTCGGTACCGGTACCGTTGGTGCTCCCCGGGAACCGCTGAGTTCGGTGATTGAAGCGATCAATCAACTACCCGCGAAGCGGTGTGCGATCGATATTCCGAGCGGCTTGGATGCGGATATCGGTACGGTGTCGGGCCAGGCGATTCGAGCGGATCTCACGTGCACGATGGTGGCGCCCAAAAACGGCTTTCAATCGGCGTCGGCCCGTCCCTTCCTAGGCGAAGTTGAGACGGTGTCGATTGGTTTTCCGCTCGCATGGTTGCAACATGCGTTGCGTACGTAGGCGGGCGAACGTGATTTTGCTTGCGGCACGAACCCCTAAAATCTCCCGGCACACTTGTTGCCGGTGTTCCGATTCGCGGGCTGAATTCGCGACGGAATTTGCGGCCTGACTTCGTGGGTCGTTTTGCCGCCGGGTCGACGCCGCAGTGGCCCTGCATTCGCTGCTCTTAAAGGGTTGCGATGGAGAACGCAAGGTCGCATTGCCGAGGAACGGAAAACTCCTTACCATGCGGGGCAAGATGAGTTCAAAACGCTTTGACGAAATG
>JBJOLO010000400.1:0-3106 GCA_046045565.1 Planctomycetota bacterium
TTCGGTGAACAGTGGCTTGCCTTCCTCATCGACAACGGCAGTCTGAACAAGGTAGCGAAGACTCCCGCTGTCGTCCGTCTTGGCCAATTCATCGAACTTCAGCCCCTCGCGTAGCGTGAGACTCCGCACGAACACCGGTTCGCCGTTGATCTCGACCCGCTTGGGAACACGCTTCAGCAATGCTTTTCGGCTCACTCGTCGTCCTCGTCTTCGTCGTCGTGCGGCATCTGGTCCCAGTTTGGGCCGGGGATGTTGGTGCCGTCGGGGTTGTATCCAATGATGATGCCCGCATCGTACAGCGCGAAATCTTCCGGGCTGATCCCGGCTTTCAATCGCTTAGCTGCCTGCTGTGCTTCGGCATATTCTTGCGCACTCATTTCTGCGCGTTGGCGGCATTCCTCGTCCGCTGGCTCCGCCAAGAACCGTTGGACAAGCTCGTACGAATCTGGAAAGTCGAGTATGGCTCCCACTTTCCAGAATGTCGCCGGATTCATTCCGCTATTCCGCCACACTAGCCGCGTCACTGTCTGGGCTTTGTGCTCCTCCGACAGAACGGCAGACGGGCTGACTTCCAGATCCTCAACAATGACACGGGCTTTCATTAGGTGGGCCACCCCGGATCGCCAGTCACGGTGTAGGTAACGCTGGCCTTGAGGCCGTCATCCATCGCGACGGTAGCGCCAAACTCAACACCAGCCGACGTGAAACTCTGGTTGGTTGCTCCAGTGTCGGCGTAAATGATTTTCATTGCGTTCGTTGCAGGAGACGCAATCAAATCAGTGATTGCCTGATGCCCAACCAAAGCCGGATCAAAGAACAATTCCATCGACACCTGCCCGGGGTTTGAATACCCCGTTGGAGCGAACGTCTTGTAAACGCCTCCATCGAGGGTCGTAGACTCGAAAGTCTCGGACCCGCTCCCGCTGTGCTCAATCGAAAGGATCTGCGCGATGTCCACCAGACTAGCGGAAACAGTGTGCTGTAACTTCGTGCCTTTGCACTTCACAATCGCCATGAATGCACCTCCTAAGTGTGCTGGATGGAGAACTGAAGACTTCGCACGTAGTGGCGTTGGTCCCGCCCGTCGCCGGTCAAGATCACGTCATCCCGTGCATTTTCCCAGAGGACCGCGTTGATGGTGTCGCTCGCTCCCGCTGCCCCCACGTAGTCGCGGAGAAACGTCTCAACGGCACCCGCCAGCGTGATCGATGCGGGCCGGTTGCTGGCGTAACAATCAATGTCCAGCTCTGTCTTTCGCAGCGTTCCGCCCGTTCCGTCGAGTCGCTTGTAGGGGTCGTGGCCGGTCTGCGTGATGATCACATACGGGGGCTTCACGCCCTCCGCCGCGTTGTCGAGGAACACCGCGTCAAACGCCACACCGCCGACAGTCTGGGCGGGGGCCAACGCCGTGATTGATGCTTGCGCGAGTAACAGTGTGCGGAGTCCGATTTCAATTGCCATTACTTACCTTTCGTGGCACGTGCTTTTTCAATTGCCTTGGTAATCTCTGCACGAAGAACGGCAGCAGCCGCATCCTTGCCAGCGGCAAACCCTGCCGGAACGATTTTTCGATATTGCGCCGCATCTGAAGAGCCAGAGGCAGGGACTTTTCCGGTAGGGTGCCCGAGATTGCCGAATGTTGCCTCCATAGCTCGTGCTGCAATTTGGCCCGCTTGTGTTTCCGCTTTCATCTTCTGCCGTCGCTGCTTTGTACCAACCATCAACCAATGGATATTTTTCCCAGCCATGCCGACGCCACGTTTACTTTTTCCACGCTTTGCCACCTTCTCGTAGGCATCTCCGACACCCGCTCCCGCCTTGGCTACGAATGCGTCTCGCTTCGTTTCCTCAGCTCGGCTGCCGATCAATACTTTCAGTCGCTTCTTGTCCGATGGAACTTGCGCCTTCATTTGTTTTGCCAAGATCCTAACGGCTTTTTGCAATCCAGTACGCATTCCTTTGCGGGCCTTTGCTGGTGCAATTGTGTCAAGACTTTTGATAAGAGCCTTGTCACCAGTCAATTTCAGTGAGGCGATCCGTTGCTGTATGCCGACCTGAACAGCACGCTGTTTGGCAAAACTCTTGAAGTCTGCTTTCGTGAATACCGGCTTTGCCTTAGCCATCGGTTGCGACCTCCGTCGCGATAAACCGCACCATCTCGCTACCCTCGTCCACATCAAGAGGCGGGCTTGCGATGTTAAAGACGCGATCCCCCATCTTCAGCCGCTGCTTGACGGTTAACGCCTTGCTCTGCGGATCGGCTCGCATCGTGATCTGATGCGTGATGTCTGCTGCAATCTCTGGTCCTCTGTCAAACTCACGACTCCCGCGCGTGACCATCCGACACCACCGGACAGCGAACGTCACCCAGTTCCCCGCCGTGGTCTCGTCGATCTGGCCAGCACTGTTGACGCTCGCCGAGAGTCGCTGCACCTCAACGCGCTGTGACAGATGGCCCGCCCTCATGCGTAGTTCCCCCACTTGAGGCGATCAGTGAGGGCCGTGTAAGACAACTCGATCTCCTTCGAGATTGTTCCTGTCAACACGGATTCGCGGTTCTCAACCCAATGACTGGCCAGCAACAGAATCGCCTGCTTCGCGTCCTCCGGCACGGCACTAGCAGCGCCGTATCCTGCCTGCATCGTGACCAACACCGCGTTGAACCGGTCGTAGGTCGTGGGCCATGTCTGCCCGAATGCGGGCCGAATCAAGATCGGCTCAGCGTACAGATCTGCCTCGTAGGTCGCCGAGGCCAGCGTCTGCAGCGTGTTGTTCGCGTCGTAATACTGGATCGACGTGATGCTCTGGATCGGCAACACCTCCGGCACGATGTATGTCGGCAGGTAGTCGAGATTGAGGACGACGGTCTGCGTACAGAGTTTCCGCCGTGTGTCTTTCTCCAGCATCATGCGGGCCGTCTTGATCAGCCCCGCCAATCGCTCGTCTTCGTGGCCGTGGTCAATGCGGGCGTGTTCTTTCAATTCCGCCACGCTGACCGGCTCGACCGTTGGCTGGACGCTCACGCGCACAGAGGAGCGAACGCTCTGCATCGACTCCAACGGTCTCGCACGGTCCCACGGCATGGCTTATCGCCCTCTGTTCTGGC
>JBJOLO010000512.1:0-3919 GCA_046045565.1 Planctomycetota bacterium
GAACTTCCCGCGTTGCCGAAATGTGTTTCGCTCGGCGCATGCTGGGGCGACATGAACAACGACGGATTCGTCGACTTGTTTGTGGGCGGCTATGAAGACTGGGACGCTGGCATCACCTATCCACAGCTATTGCTAGTCAACGAAGCCGGCAAGGCGTTCAAGCTTGCCCGGACTGAAGCCGTGTATCGCTCCCGAGGCGTCACCGCGTGCGACTACGACCAGGACGGCGACATCGATGTCTATGTTTCGAACTATCGATTGCAGCCGAATCAATTGTTCGTCAATGACGGTAAAGGCCAATTAAAGGACGAGGCGACGGACCGCAATGCACTGGCAACTTCGCCCGGCTTCGGCGGAGGCCATTCGATCGGCGCTGCATGGGGCGATTTTGACAACGACGGACTGATCGACCTGTTCGCGGGTAATTTCGCGCACGTGGATGGACGCGGTGACCAACCGAAGTCGCGGTTCCTCCGCAATCTCGGAAAAGATCAGGGATTCAAATTCGAAGATCGCGGCCCTTGCGGCGTGTTCTATCAGGAGTCGTACGCCAGTCCCGCGGCCGCCGACTTTGACAACGACGGCGATCTCGACCTGTTCTTCACCACCGTTTACGAGACCGCTTCATTCGGCCGCAAGAACAATCCCGTGCTGTTTCGTAACGACGGCAACTTCGCCTTCGCCGACGCCACCGCCGCTCATGGACTCGGAGGACTCGAACCCACCTACCAAGCAGCTTGGGCTGACTTTGATCACGATGGCGATCTCGATCTGGTTACCGCCGGGAAATTATTTGAAAACCAGACACCGTCGAAACATTGGCTCGCGCTCCACCTGCAAGGTGACGGAAAGAAAATCAACCGCTCGGCAATCGGCGCCCAAGCACGCATTACCGTCGGAAACAAGATCATCACCCAGCAGGTCGAAGCAGGAACCGGACAAGGCAATCAAAATGAACTCACCATGCACTTCGGACTCGCGGATCACAACGGCCCGGTGACAATCGAGATCCGCTGGCCCGATGGAAAAGTGGAAAAGATCACCATCGACAAAGTCGATCAAATCGTGACCCGTGCCTATAACGCCACCCCCTAGCCAAGCTCTGACAACCGACTGAATCGGGCACTAGCCACATCGATCCTTCGTAACGCCATGCGCACGATGATGTCGCTCTGCCCAAAAGAATTTCCCGGAGCGACTCGTTGTTGGTCGCCTGCACGAAACTGCCTCCGCTACCGATCCGGCCATGAGATCGGATCAGCACCGCGATGATGTGAAGGACGCTAGGACGGCTTCATCAGGTGCGTGCGAAGAGCGATTCTTTCGGTGCTTGATAGCGAATGTCGAGGTGAGGCGTCTCAAGCCGTTTCTGGCCGGTTCCCAGCGAACGGCAACCGGCTTCGACCAGTCCGGAAGTGAGCAGCGTGCGTTCGATCGGTGTGGGCGACTTTCCGGTGAGAAAGGTCGTTTCGGCCATCGACATGAGCGCTGCCGAGTACGTTACGTTTGGATTGGGCGGCAAATAAAAGAGCGTCGACAGCGGTTCGGCCTGCCCCTTCAGTCGCGCGGCAAAGGTGAAGTCGCCGACAAGTCCGTTCATCAACAGCATCGTAGCCCGCGTTCCGTCGACATACTCGAAGCGATACGCAACAGGGTCTTTCACCCACTCACGGACTTGCGCGACAGTCGGGTAGCGATGGCTGAACGATTCGGGTTGAGCCAGCGTTTGACAACGCGACAGGCAGGCTTCCCATAGCTTCGGATCCCAACCGCCCTTTGACCATTCACCCGCCTCGAGCGCCCGCCACACGGCATCGCCGCGCAGTGCCTGAAGCGATTTCACGCCCGTCTCTCCACCACGGCGCCGTTCCGCCATGCATTGGATCACCTCGAGCGCATGAAAATCGTAGCTATCGATCCCGCCCATCGCGACGCAAAGCATTTCCTCCACTTCCGCGTCGTACGGCATGTCGATCGCCGGCATCCGCCACGTCACCGGCAACGACGATCCAGCACAAAACCCGAAGTTCAATTCCCTCGAGATATCGTACATCTCCTTGGCCCATTCCCATTTCCAACTCAAGTGCTTGTCATTGAAGACGGGCAGAGCACGACCGTCTTTACGGAATACGTCCGTCACCTGCTTGAAGAATTCGTAGCGGGGATACTGCGTCTGATTGAACTCGTTTTGCGGATACTTGCCATGTTCGCCGATGATCAGCACCGCATCGACCGCCAGCTTTTCGCCGCCGCAGCGCAGCGCCTCCGCGATCGAGCCGTAAATCGGAAAACCGAACTCTTTCGAGCGGCCGGCGCTGAGGTCGCCGTCCGGCTTTTGATCAACGTAGGCGGAAACCACGTCAAACAGAGGTCGATGCCAATGCCCGTCGCGCGGGTAACCGACGAGAAACCGTTCGGCCATGTGCCACGCGTGTGAACGATAACGCCATTCGGTGGTCACCACTGCCATGCGCTTCCGCGCGCCGGCTGAAGATGACTCGCCATGTACGCTGTCGGTCGTCAGCCAGCCCGCTGCTCCGAAGGCAACACCAGCTGCAATACTCTGAGCCAGATCAGATGCGGCCAACATCCCGGCGCCGCAAGTGCCAAGAAAGTCTCTACGGGAAGAGCGGGAAGGATTCTTTCGGTTCATGTCGAGCTCCTGTGTTTCGATCGGGACTATTTGGTGGAACCGGCGGCAAGTTCTTTTAGAACCTCAAAAGGCGGCTCCCAGGACTCCGCACCGTATTCGCGCGTCGTGAAGAAATTGAACAGATAGATGCCGTCCGCGCCATCCTGCTGCAGATTCTTGGCGGCGACGCGATATTTGGCCGCGGTGAGATACTGTTCTTTGCTGCCGCCTTCCGTACACTCGATCCCGCCGTATACGGGCAGATGGGGAATCGCCTGCTTCCACGGCTTGATCGGCAGATCGTAGCGCGTGAACAGGAATTCCGAGACCGTCACAAAATCGATCCACTTGCGACTGGCCCATTCCGGCACGTCACATCCCAACGCGCGACACGATTCCACGGAGGGCGGAGTGCGGCCGTAGTTCGATGGTACCCGCACCGAAAGCACCAGTCGCCGGCCCCGCTGCTGGCCGACTTCATCCAGCACCCTGCGGGTGCGTTCCACCAACGCATTCATCTTGCGGATGCGTTCAGCAGGGTCGCTGGATTTGAAGAACGCAGGAAAGCGATTGAAGTCGAGTTCCACGCCATCGCAATCGTACCGCCGCACTCCTTCTTCGATTAATTGCGCGACGTAATCGCGTACTTCGTCGAAGTCAAAATTCAGAGCCCCTTGGCCCAAACGCATTGCAGGGTGATCGATCCAGAACTGCGTGCGAAGAAAATCATTGCCATGATCGTCGTTCATGCGGAAAGATAGCAATGCTTCGCGACCGCGTCGCTTCGCCTCGGCAAGCAACACCGCGTACGGATCCACCCCCGCATCAAAGAATCGCTTCAAGTTGTCGAACATCTGACGCTGCGAATCGGGCCACTTTGCGCGCTCCTCGGGCGTCGATGTCATACCTCGCTGCGTTCCAACCTTGGTCGGGTAGTACATCACTTGCGCACCGATGCAGACCAGCACCGTATCGACCTGACTGCCCTCATAAGCAACCTCTTCGATCAGTTGCTTGACATCATCCACGGTCAGCGCAACGGGCCCCTTACCACCCGCCCGCGTAAACATGCAGGAATCCCCGTCGAAATTGTAGAGCACGCGGCGGCCTCGCGTTGGTTCCTCCGCTCGCCCGTGCGCGATAGCGAACACACAACCGACAAAGATCAGCAGTACGACTACGCATCGACTTTTTATCCAGTCCATTTCCATCCCCGTGCATTCAAAACGCTCAAGTCCCAATGCAAAAATCACCGTCCATGCTACGGCCAAGGATTAACTCAACGAT
>JBJOLO010000535.1:0-3844 GCA_046045565.1 Planctomycetota bacterium
ACCTCGAAGTCGCCTTTCTCTTTGGGAGTCCACTGAAACGCTCCGCTCTTCGGATCGATGGTTGCCCCGGGCAGATCCACCTCTTCGGCCAGTCGAAATTGCACCACATCACTGGCATCGGGGTCGGATGCTTTGAGCGTAAACGACAACGATTTGTCGAGTGTTCCTCGTTGCGTTCCGATCGACGCGATCTTTGGTGCGTGATTGGCCGGTGCAAACAGGTTGCGCTCGCTGATGACCTTCAGGTAGTTTTCCAGCGAGCCGTGCTCCAGCCGCAGGGATCTGGTTTTCGTCAACGCTGTTTCATTTGATGCGGTTGCCAACGAAAGGCCGTCGACGATGACAAACAGATTCAGGTTCTTGGTGTTTGCGACCGGCTGCACGCGAAGTTGCCGCAACCGATGCAGCACGTTTCGCGAATAGAACCGGTGCAGCAGCGTAACCAGTTGCTCCAGGTTTCCCTGGCAATTGATGGTGTAGGTCAGTTGTTTGAAGGCGGCCACCCGATCACTGCCGCCGCTCGAAGGTGTGATTTTCACGTTCACCATCCCGGCATCCTCGATACGGGACAGCAATTGCGATTGGTAGACGCTCGCCGCGAATTCGCGATTGGCCGGCAACGCCATCTCCTCGTAGACTTTCATCCGCTGCTGTGCCTTGCGGGCAATGGCGATCTGCTTTTGGCGATCGCTTCGCTCCTTCAGCAGCGTCTTGATCTGCTTCTGCCGAGTCTCGAAGGAGTTGGAAATCCGCGTGTAGCCGAAGAGGCCCAAGCCCATGATCAAGGCTGAGCCAACGATCAGGGCGATCATCCGCTCGCGTTGGTTCATGATCCACCTCCCGGAGGCGTCTGCGTGCGTCCCGGTTGGTCGGTTCCCGATCGTTGTCGGGAGTTGGAGGTGCCGCGGCGGGATCGCGAAGTTTTCGCGTTATCCGCGGGTTCGTCTTTCCTCCGGGACCCGCTCGTGGCTTTGGTACCCGATCCGCCCTCGCTGTCGTTGTTCGTCTTGGAACCGGTCGCTTCGCCGCTCGTGCTCTCGCTTTTCGTCGCCTCGGCGTCGGGTGTGTCCGCATCGTCGAGGTTGGCCAGAATAAATCGCGTCTCGGGGTTCTCCGGCGCCGTGACGATCGTCTCGGTGTAACGCCAGCGGTAAACGTCTTGTTTCTCGTCGAAGCTGCTGCCGGTGTTGGAGACTTGGTGCTTTTCGTCGCGAAGGCGATTTTGCAGTTCGTCAATTAAATTCGATTGACGAACGAACCCTTCGATGGTGGTTTGACCGCCTCCGCTCCGTCCGCCGGCCAGCATGTTGATTTCAGCGACCAGCGAGTCATCGGCGGGCAGATATTTGGCGGAAAGTCGGTGGAGTTCATCAAGCCAATTGATATCGGTGCGGGTGAATTCATCGATCTTCGCGACCTCCTCGCCGATTTTTTTCAATTTTTTCAACTCGCTGTCCATTTGCGTATTCTCGCCGCGAAGCGACACGATGCGGGAGTCGAGCGCACTCAATTCGTTCCAGATCCAGCCTGTTGCGAGGAGCAGCGTCAACGCGACCACGGCCGCGATCAGGCTGTATTGCCGACGGTTGCTTTTCGGTTCCGGTTTCTTGCGCGGGTTGAGGAAGTCGAGGGCATGTTGTTCCTGCGCCGATTCGACGGCTAGCAGGCCGAACAGCGGTGCATACCGGCCAGGGTGATCCGGACCCTTTGCGGCCAAACGGTCTGCCGTTGCGACTCCTTCAAACGGATCGAAGTACTGAACCTCCAGCGATAACTGCTGCTGTACTTGCGAACGCAGGCCGGCCTGAGCCTCGTTATCGCCGCAAAAGACGACCGACTCCACACGCTTCCCGGCCAATTGATTTTGCGCTGCCGCGATCGTGCGGCGAATTTCACCGCTCAGGACCCGCGCCGTCGCTTCCTCGTCCGCTCCCTGCGGCAGTCGAACGGTTCGAGTGAACACCACTTGACCATCCGCCAGGACGGTCAGATCGGCGTCCTCGATCAGCATGTCGATGATCAGCGTGCAACGCGGATCGTGTTTGCGTCGGCGCCACAGGGCGGCTGCGGCGAACGGTCGCAAGATAAGCCGCTTCGGAACGAGTCCCGCCACTTTGCAAGTCTTGCGAATTTGATCGACAAGGTCGGGAGCGATCGCGGCGGCCAGAACACTTTGCGATTCGTCTGATTTTTCCAGCGGTACGAAATCGAGCGGCCAGTTTTCGCCCATCGTCGTGAACTGCTTGACCGCCTGGAAGCGGACAATGTCGGGCAGCTCTTCGTCCGGCACCGGCGGAACGGAAAGCACTCGCAGTTCGATATTGGAACGCCCCACCGCGACCAGCGTCTCCAATCGCCGCAAGTCCTGACCCGCGAGCGCAGCCAACAACCGGGCGCCGACGTCGACCTCTTCGCCTTCGCGCGCCGTCAAGTCGATGGAGAACGCTTCCTCCACAACAAACTCGGATCCGCGCGGTCGCGCGATCGCGACTCGCGCTTCCCGCGCGTCCCACTCTAGTGCCAAATATCGCGCCATGAACTCGCTTCTCCGCAGCCGCGCTTCCAAGGTGTTCGGGGAGGCGGGTGATCCGTCCTCGCCTTGTCGTGACCGGCTGCCCCAGGGCTCCCCTAGTAATTCTGCAACCCTACGCCCAATGTTTCCAACGCATAACCACGCCCGAGATGGCTCATATCTCTCCAGCGTAATATCCGGGGAACCGCCTGGGTAGCATCAAAAATGACTTCGGCACGAGAAGATGCGCTTCCGTCCGGAAAGTATCCGACGATCTGGGCCCGGTAGACATCCCCGCCAGCGCATACGAATGGTAACAGTTGCTGCATTTCCTCCTTGCTCACAATCAGTTCGGTCATGATCCAGGTTTCGTATTTGCGGTTCGGATTTTGCCCGTCCGGTTCCGTGTCGCGACGGCTGATGATTTCATTCACCACCTCTTCGCGAATCCCGGGGATCCCCATCAGCAGCTGACGTGGCGCCTGATTGATATTGATGCGTCCCGGAATGGTCGAGTTTCCGCTGCTGGCGCAGTTTTCCATCAGGGCAGGCATGTAGACGCCCATCGCCAGCGGATCGGAGTTGAATGGGGACGTCACAATTACGGGTTGTGTTTGACCGGGAAGGGTGACCTGAACATTGGCACCGATCAAGTCGAGCAACTGCGTTAATTGGGCCTTGGCAGGCTTGGTGAAGTCCATGGTCACGCCGGCTGCCGTGGTCGTGGTCAGGCCGCCCGCCTGGCTTGCGGCCTGATTGGGAGTGGTGTTCCCCGAGTTGCGATTGTTCCCGTTGTTGGTGTTGTTATTCGCACTGTTGTTATTCGAACTGTTCGAGTTGCCGAAGCCATTGCCGCTCGCATTCGACTGCGGGTTCGTTCCCGTGTTCCCCCTTCCCGAGGCCCCGGTTGCCGGTGCACCTGCGGTGTTACTGGGAGGGGCGTTCCCGGAACTGCCACCACGCCCGCTGCTACCGGTGCTGCCACCGGCTCCGGAATTCCCGCCGGCTCCCTGCGATGGGGAGTTGGATCCGCCACCTGACGAAGTCCCGCCGCGTCCGGAACTGGATCCGCTGCTTGATGCCGGGTTGCCGGATGAACCGCCGCGTGAGCTACCGCTTTGCGTTCCCGAGCTGCCCGACGTGCCGCCACGCGAGCTACCGCTTTGCGTTCCCGAGCTGCCTGACGGGCCGCTAGTGCTGCCGCCACCGGTCCCGCCGCCTGACCCGCCTGATCCCGCAACAGCGCCGCTCGAACCGCCGCCCGATGCCGGGCCGTTCTGGCGATACAGCACGATGAAATTCGCCCACTCCTGGGAGAAGACGCTGGACAGT
>JBJOLO010000561.1:0-3373 GCA_046045565.1 Planctomycetota bacterium
TGAAACGACGGAATGGCTCTAACCGCAGCGACTCACGCCTATTCACGTGGCAGAGCACCTGAATGCGGGCGGGCAAAAGGTGTAGCATGATCTTGCCGAGAGCTACCCTGGTCGAAAGTTCTTTGGAAATGGGAAGCAGCCGATGCCAGAATTGCCCGAAGTAGAAACCATGCGCCGCGGAATCCTCCCCGCAGTGGGCGGGCGGATCGTGCAGGTCGAAGCCTGCCGGTGCCGTCGCCTCCCGATCACGATTGCACCATCCCTGGCCGTCGTTCGCCGCCGGCTTGTCGGTCGCACGATCGACGATGTGCGGCGATTGGGAAAAAGAGTGGTGCTCTGCGTCGGAGAGGATCGACTGATTATCGAGCCCCGCATGACAGGCCTTCTTGTCACGGAGAATCCGCCATCGCAGGAACACTTGCGACTGCGGATCGGATTGGAGGGCGTGCGACTCGAAGAAATCCTGTTCTGGGATCGGCGCGGACTTGGCGTGGTGCGCTTGCTGACGCGTCAGGAATGCGAGCAGCTCGCGTCAAGTCGACTCGGACCTGATGCGCTCGAGATCGACACCGACACGCTGCGCGGCGTGTTTGCCAAGAGTCGTCGTCCGATCAAAGTGGCGTTGCTCGACCAAAGCCGACTGGCCGGCGTGGGCAATCTCTACGCCTCCGAGATCCTGCACCTGGCTCGCATCCACCCCGCCACGCGCTGCGATAAGCTCACTCGCGATCATTGGCTGCACATCCATCAAGCGATGCGGGAAGTGCTGCTCACTGCCATCCGCTACGAAGGCTCGACCCTCTCGGATGGCACGTATCGCAATGCACAAAGCAATCCAGGTGGTTATCAGAACCATCACCGTGTCTACGATCGGGCCGGCGAGTCATGTCCGACTTGTCGCAATGAGCCCGTGCAACGAATCGTCCAGGCTCAACGATCGACGTTCTTCTGCCCGCAGTGTCAGCCGCGATCCAGCCGTGCACGTAGCACGCGATCGCGAGCCGAAACCTTCTGAAAGAGGTCTCGTACAGCGGCCGTTCAAATTGCAGGGCGGCGGCATCGGTTTCGCGGTCGATTCGTTTACTGCGAGCGACGCGGCGGCAGCTCGACTGCGACGATGTTACGGAACGAAACGTCGGTTCCCGGATCGTGGCCCTGGAGCATGAAGGTTCCGGCATCCGTTCGCACACCCTTGCGCGGATTCGGATCGGCGGCACGCGTGTCGGTCCAATCGGTGACTTGGAACCCATCGACCCAAACGGAGATGTGTGGTCCGACGGCGACAAGCGTTTTGTGGAACCATTTTTTGTCGTCTGCCACGACCAGTCTTGCCGTGGTGCGGCGGAAGATCGCGCCCGTTCCCGCGTCTGCCGGTTGTGAACGGTCGCCGTGCTGGTAGCCGTTTTGGATCTGGCTCTCGTATCCGTTCAATTCCTCACCCGGGATGCAGCGAAAAAAGAATCCGCTGTTTTGATTCTCGACATGGGTTTGGCACTGCAACTGACCGACAAAGTCACCATACGACTGTTCCGACTCGAGATAGCCCCGACCCCCGGAGACGTGCACGCTTCCGTCGTCTCGAACCGTGAATTTGCTGGCCGAGTTCGGGCCCTCTTTCCAGCCGGCGAGATCTTTACCGTTTAGGAGCGGCTTCACGCCGAGCGGTCGCAGGCGAATGTTGCGAAACTCGACTCGCCCTTTATTCAACTGCAAGCCGATCCGTCCACGAAGCAGCGGTTGTGCATCCGTGTAGTTCAGTACCTCTGTTCCATTCAGTTTCACGGTGCAGCGGCCGCCTTCCATGGTGACCTCGTAACTGTGCCAAGTGTCCGGCGCGGCAGTCGCTTCGGCTTTGCTTCGCTTCACAAAGCTGCCCGTGGAGAACTCGCTTACCGCCGGTTCCGCAATGTTTAACTCGTAGCAATCGCTCGCAGGATCGGTTGGCTTAACTGGCGTGTGCAGGAAAATGCCGCTGTTGGTGCCCGGCGCAAACCGGAAATCAACCTTCAGAACATAGTCGGCAAATTCGGAGGTGGTGCAGAGTAAGCCCGGTTCGCCGTCATCGACCGAGATGATTCCGTTCTCCACTTTCCAATTCGCTTTCGAACCCGGCTCCCAGCCGAACAACGTTTGCTCGTCGAATAACAAGATCCAGCCGTCGTTCAATTCCGCGTCGCTCAACCGCACCACGCGCAAGTTCGCGGATGCGCCGGGTTGCGATGCGTTGGTGTCGGCGGACTCGGTCTGCTTCGAGGAATCCGGCTGCTTTGGCGTTGCTTCGGCTGAAGTTGCCGCAGCGCCGGCCGAACCCTGTTTTGCGTTCGTGGTGGCGGGTTGAGTTGCGGTCGAGCCGCAACCCCAGACGAGCAGGATGATCGCCTGCAACGCGATCGCGTGCCACGTCACCCGTTGCCTGCTGAAACGAGGAGGCCCGGACGTGTGTCGCTTCATGGCACAGTCGGGTGTTGAGGTGAGATGCGAAGCGAATGGAATCGGGGGGCATGGCATGCGTGCGTCCTCAATCGTTATCCAAAAATGGGCGTTATCCAAAAATGGGCGTGCGGGATGGTTGTCAGAGTCGGTTGACTGGGATCGGTTGACTGGGATCGGTTGGCTGGGATCGGTTGCCGAAGCGGCAGGTTGAGTCTGTTTTCAACTTCTTTTGCGGGCGGGAGCGGAAAGGTAAGACCTGTTCCCGGCCCATCTTAGCGCGCCGACCAGTCGGTTACCATGCGGGCGAGGTTGATGCGTGCACGGGCGACGGGCGTTGCCTGATGCAAGCAGCGGTCTGCGTTGTCCGAAAACGAGGTCCCCGCTATACTTTCCGACCTGCCTTTGGGACGAAGTTCGGTCGGCCGACTGTGGTACGGAGTATCACTTTGACGGCACGCCACCCGATCGCAGCGGCATGGAAGTGAGATCGAGGGACTAGAGAGATCGAGGGATTGATGTTGGGGTATTTCAGGGATCGAAATCGCTAGGGGGTTCGTGATTGCGAGTTGGAATCGGTCACGACACACATCGCCTGATCGCGGGTGGACCGCTCTTGCTGGGCGGGATTTCCATTCCGTTTGATCGGCGTCTGGACGGCCACAGCGACGCGGATGTGCTCTTGCACGCGATCACCGATAGTCTGCTAGGTGCGGCAGCGCTGGGGGACATCGGCGAACTGTTTCCCGACAACGATCCGGTCAATCGCGGACGGGACTCGAGCGACATGTTGCTTCGTGCCTACCGCGAGGTGATCGATCGCACAGGAATGCGAATCGTCAACTTGGATTGTATCGTGTTTGCGCAACTGCCTAAGCTGACGCCATTCAAGTTGCCGATTCGCCAACGCATCGCCGAACTGCTTGAACTGCGGATCGATCAG
>JBJOLO010000653.1:0-7637 GCA_046045565.1 Planctomycetota bacterium
TGCATCGGGGTGCTGACCGTCAAATCATTCGACGGCAAACCGCTTCGATGGTGGATCGAAGCGTCGACCTCGCAAATCGATCCCTCCTAGACCTTTTCGCAAGACGATTTCTCGGGCCAGCAGCGAAAAGGCCATCATCGTGTGGCCTATGCCATCTGCCTGAACGACACTCGGAACGGGATCCCAGCGTCGTTCGAACTGCTCGACCAGAGGGTGCGAAGAGTATCGACGGGGCCCGATTTCACCTAGCCCAAAACTCAAGATTTCCGCTGCCTGCTAGCAACTCGATTCTGACAGCAGCTGGTGAATGACACCGGCGTTTCCGCTGGGAAAAGTCCGCGTGGCCAGTTCCGAGCGAGCGACCCACGACCAGGGCGGTTGCGGCTCGCGCGCCGGATCGGTCGGTACACAGCGAAAAAAGTGCAGCAACAGTTCGCCATGTGCGTACTGCTGTGGTTCGATCCGCAGCAGTTCAACGAGCGTTACTTCCAAGCCGGTTTCCTCACGGCACTCGCGAATGGCGGCGTCCGCCGGTTGCTCACCATGCTCCACCTTGCCGCCGGGAAACTCCCACAGGCCGGCGAGTGGCACGTTTGGCGGACGCTGAGCGACCAGGAATTGGGCGTTTGACTCCACGACCACAATGGCAATCCAGCGCGGTGAAGATCGATCGGCTACCGTGGTATCGCCTATCATCCCGGACTGCACCTCATCCCGGACTACAACTGCGCGAACATCAGGGTGCGGCGGCCTTGTAGTGGTCGAGCAGTCTGCCGGGCGAGCCCATCGCGTTGTAGCCGCCGTCGACGTGAATGATTTCGGCGGTGATTCCATCCGACAAATCGGAGAGCATCCAGGCACCGATGCGACCGACCTCGTCGTGCGTCACGTTGCGTCCGAGCGGCGCCATTTTTTCGTATAAGGTCTGCATCTCGCCGACGCCGGCTGCCTGCCCCGCGAGCGTCTTCAGCGGACCGGCGCTCAGTGCGTTCACACGGATTCCTTGCGGGCCCAAGTCGTAGGCCAGGTACTTCACGGCCGCGTCGAGTGCCGCCTTGCAGATGCCCATCACGTTGTAGCCGGGCACGCAGCGTTCGCCGCCGAAATACGTCATCGTTGCGATCGCAGCGCCGGGCCGGAGGATGCTCCGTGCCGCATTGGCAACGGCAATCAAACTGTAGGCGCTGATCTCCATCGCCAGCTTGAACCCGTCGCGACTGGTTTCGATGGTGTCACGTTTGAGATCGTCCAGGGTTGCGAAGGCAACCGAGTGCAGCAGGAAATCGATTTGGCCGAACTCCTGCGCCGTACGTTGCATCACGGCCGCAATGTTGGCATCGTTATTCACGTCCAGCGGCTCAAGAAACTTCGCGTGCTGCGGGAACTGATCGGTGCATTGCGACACACGGCGACGGTTCTTTTTCTTGTCATCTTCGGGTTTATCGGGCAGGTGCGTGAACCCGGCGACGCCCCCCTGTTCCATGATCACTTTCGCGATCGCCCAGGCGATCGATCGATCGTTCGCCACCCCGATGACCAAACCTTTTTTTCCGTCGAAAAACCCCATGGTGTCCCTCACAATCCCCGGTGATAAAACGTGAGCTGTGACTCTAACAAATTCCGCGTTACTCGCCCACGGCTTGAGAACCGGAATCGGGTGGCGACCGGTCGAAAGACAGGCCGATTTCGGTCACGAATAGCAGGCCCGCCACGTGATCTCAGGTTTTTCCCGGTCGCCCCTTGGCCGTCGTCTTCGGGCGCGTTAAACTCCCAGACACTCTCCTGAGCGATTGCATCGCCTGGGAAGCTTTTGATTACCGAATGCAAGCAATCTTCGCTGCCTCCTTAGCTCAATTGGTCAGAGCATCTGACTCTTAATCAGAGGGTTCTAGGTTCGAGTCCTAGAGGGGGCACTTTCGCTTCTGGCCGCACGCTGCGGCCCTGGCTCGCACAAGTCCGCCACGTCCGCCGAGTTCCGCGAAATCCCGCTCAGCGGGCTTCCCGCCTGTGCTTCGTGCCGCTCGGCTCGATTTCGCACCCCATCGCGTCCTGACTGCTGCGCTTTGCGCTGCGCCAGCCAACACCTTCGACTTTCCGCTCGCATCGGGGTCGTCGGGCCAAGCGGTGATTTGGCGGATTTGCACCAGTCATTTACAATGGAACTTCGGGAAACCATGATGGCCACCGAAATCACGTATCCACACATTGAGAAGCACCCTAACCAACCCGCGTGCCTTGCGCGTCTGCCGCGCATTCGAGTCGCCCAGATCGTCATGGATTATCTGGCCCACGGTTGGTCCGTCGATGAAATCTGCCGACAGCACGGCTATTTGCTGCCAGCCGAGGCTCACTCGGCGATGGCGTATTATTTCGATCATCGCACGGAAATAGACGCGGAGATCGAGCAAGAACTCGTGGCCGTCGAGAACGCCCGCCAGCAGCAACCGGCCTCTCCAATCGCGGCTCGATTGCGAGCTCAACGGAAGCGTTAGCTGTGGCCGTGCGACTGTACATGGACGTGCACGTTCCTCAGGCGATCACCGATCAATTGCGACGGAAAGGTGTCGACGTACTAACGGCGATTGAAGATGACGGTGCCACGCTGCCAGATGAGCAATTGCTCGAACGTTCCACAGAACTCGGAAGGGTCTTGTTCACCCAGGATATTCGATTCAGGGGCTTGGCCGAGAAATGGCAACGGGACGGGCGAGTATTCCACGGACTTCTGTTCGGTCATCAACTCGGTGCAACGCTTGGGCGATATGTCGCCGATCTGGAACTGATCGCAGTGGCAACCGATGCCGACGAGTGGATCAACACCGTCCTGTATCTACCACTCTAGGTGAGCTGGCATCGTCGCGTCGGTTTTCATCTCTCACTCGAATAGTCGCGGCAGCGAAGCGATCGCATCGGCTTCTTGGCCGGGAAACAGATGCCCGTAGGTTTCCATTTTGAGTGTAATCGTCGAGTGCCGCAGGACGGATTGAATGACTTTGGGATGGTTCCCCGCCAACGCCAGCCACGCGCCACAAGTGTGCCGTAGGGCGTGGAAATCGAGTTGCTGACCGGCGTGGTTGCGGACGCTCAAGAAATCCGCTCGCTCCCGCATCCGACGATCGGATGGACCGCTTGCCTCATCCAGCCACGCTTGGCGTGCGTCCGCTAAGTCGGCTTTGAGCATCGCGGCGACCCAAACTTCTCGAATTCGGCTGGCTTGATCATGGCGAATTCCGTCACTGAAGGTCCCTTGTCGATGGCCGATCTTGCGGCGAGTGCGAAACGTGGAGCGACGCACCCCCTCATCCCCGGCCCTTCTCCCTCAAGGGAGAAGGGAGATCGATGATTTTGGTGGCGAGTAGTCTTTGAGGGACGGGCGTGATGATGCGCGCTGGATGGTGATCTCTGTCGCGCGTGTCGTGGCCAATCGCGAGCGAGGGTGTCGTGACGGGCTTCAATTCGACGCGTCGATCGAAACGGGACGCTCTTCTTGTCGCCTCGAATTTACGGCAGTACCTGAAGTCACCCTGCCTCGCACCACCAAAACAAATTCCGGCCGATTCGAATCGTTGGTGGTGAAATAGAGTCGGTTTTCGGTGGGCCCAGTTCGCTCTGCGTAAAGCGGCACGGTGACTTCGGTCGTTTCGCCAGGGCCAACCAGGATCGTGCGACGAACGTTTTTGCGACAGCCGCAGGTCACATCCAGTTCGTTGAGCACCAGCCGCCTTGTGCCAACATTGCGCAGCGCAAACCGGTTCTGCAACGTTTGTCCCGCAGCCACCTCGCCCAGCTCGGCGGTCGTGACATCGATTGCCAATACGGGGCGAGCTGGTCCGCCGTAAAGAAATTGTCGTAGCGATCGCGAGGCCTGCCGACCTAACGATAGAGAGAGGCTGACAAGAACCACGCCACAACCAATCGCGATCCACCGTTTTTTCGAACGAAGATTCATTACCGCGCCACTACTGGACCAGCGTCACCCTGGAACCCAACGATTTGTAGGAAATCAACGCCTCGTCGCCGTGAATGTTTGCGTTGTTCGAACTGAGCGTTAGCGTTTTCGCAAAGACGGCTCCGTAGAAACCTGCGTTACCATCAATGGTAATAGTGGCCTCGGGGCCATAGATATCCGCATAAAACTGGGACTGCCCGGCAAAGGTAAACGACGATCCGGCCACCAATTCGATCCGCAGATTTCCCGGTACCGACGTATCGTTCACGATCCCTTTTCCTGAGATCATCGAGGCTCCATCCATGACGATCTTTACTTGGCCTTGAGTGCGGATGCTGCCTCTCGTTGAAAACGACATTCCTTTGGCGAGATAGTACGTGCCGGTCGTTAAAAGCAATTCGCCATTAGGCGAAAGCACCCCTTTGTCCCAGTGCCTGGCATTGATTAGCGAATTGCTATTGTTGGATGAGGCATTAACGCCATTCAGGGCAACTGACGACCATTTTAGACGGGTTGTTCGCGGATCGGTATTACCCGTAACCAAGCTGGGATTGCTGACGTATCCACCCGGCCCCGGATTGGCGTTGCCATAAATGTAGGAGTTGTTTTGCAGGATAATGTTTCCGTCACTGCAGACATCACCGCGCTGACCGGGTGTTTGCTGGCCGTAGGTCCCTCTCGATGAATTGTAGCTATCGATTTGTCCGTTGTTCACCGTCACCTGAGTTCGTCCGATGATGTATCCGCAATCGATGTTCGTACGCGCAGCCACGGCGCTTGCCACAACATCGGCGCTACCCGTTCCCAACAAGGGGGCGAAAAAAAGCGTCAGAGCGTTCCCATCGGCGGCGGTGCGACCGCATGTCACCCGCACTGCCGTCGCCACAAGGCTTGGATCAACGGCACCTTTTCCCGTATAAAGCGGTGTGAACATGGCCGTGGTATCGTCCCAAGTCCCCAATTCCACCAGCGGATTCGTAACCGCGCTACCCGCAGCCGTGTTTTTGCCGGCCCACGTCGTCGCGGCATCGACCGCGGCCTGCGCCGAAGTGTCGAGTCCACGGGCGCCGGCCAATGCGGCGGCATCCGCGGCCTTCTGCAGCTCGCAATGCGTCACCGACATGTATCCCCAGTCAAGTGAGAAGGCGAGAAAGCCCATCACGAGCACGAGGCACACCACGGTCAAGATGGTGATGAGCCCTCGGCGTGATGGCTTTGCCCCCGACTTTCGACATGCATCACGTTGAAATGCATTATTCATGTTCGTAGCTCGCTACTGCTCGAAGCGTCGTGCTGGAAAACCGATTGGAGTAGAAATTCACTCCCGCTTTGGTATACGGAAGTGTCACCGCAACCTCGACCACATCGCCAGTCACGGCAGTGGCAAGCGATGCGCTCGCATTGTTGTTGAGCTTGATGGTCACGGTCACGTCGGTCGATAAAACGCCGAGACTGCTGACGAGGTCGTTCCGCACTGTCGTTGTAACGGCAGCATTGGTAGATCCCGTAAGAGAGGCGGCACGGCCGCCGCGCCGTGCGGCATTAAGCAGCGCGTGCTGTGCACGAAATGCCTGACCGAACTCGATGATGCCCGCCAGCAACAATAGAAACACAGGCACGATAATGGCAAACTCGACGGCAGTCGCTCCACGGCGATTCCGACGAGAGTTAAACTTACGCAATGGGAAGCTGCGCATAGGCACGTCTCCTATAAGCAACCCTAGCTTATTTTTCTCGAGCGAGACGATGCGAAGACCACGTCTCGAGGGTGAATAGGCACGATCGGCAGAATCGGAATTACCGTACCAAGCGCGATCAAGAAATCGAGGAGAGACGCAACCGTACGTCCGGGGGCAAGTCAGCTTGGATGCAATCCCTTACCAACGCTGCTGAAACATCAGATAGAGCGACTCGGCGTTGGCGGAACCATTGGGTCCAGCGGTCGCTTGCAGGAAACCACCACCATAGAGCTTGTTGTAGCTCACCATGATGTCCGAGTAGCGGGTGAGGTGGAAATTGGCGAACAATCCAATCTCATCGCCCACGTCGTTGCCGGCGGCACCGGTCGGATCGCGGCGAAGCACGGTTCCTCCAGCACCGTAGAGCGCGTCCTTGCTTTGGTCGAGCCAAAAATGGTGGTACTGCGCCCAGAACGTGATCCACGGAGCCGGATAAAGGTAGCAGTGCAAATTGACATCGTGGATGTTCTGTCGACCCACAAGGTCCATCCAGCCCAGGTAGTAGTGGCCGAACGGGTAGAGTTGATGAAAGGTATGTGCGTTACCTGAACTCGGATCGTTGTCACCGCTTGCGTAGTCGTAGTAGGCCCAAAGGGTTGGAGTCCAAACGGCGTCCTTCCAGTTGCGTCCGAGCCCGGCGGTCGCGGCACCGGCAAATAGATCGCGATGCGTTTGCTCACCGAATTGCAACATTGCCTCGAGGTCCCACAGGAATCCGTCTTGATCGCCGGCCCAGCGCGTGCCGGTCGTATGAATGTGCGCCGGCGCACGCTCAAGGCCACTCTGCGTGATCGAGTTGCTGTTGTTAAGTCCTAAGTAATAAACGTCGACGAACTCACCTTTCTTGGGACGATAAGTAGCCCAACAGCCGATCAGATTCTGGTTCTCGTCAGTGGCGTCAAACTTGTCTGCATTGGGGATCACCGGTTGCACCCAAAAGGCATCTAGATCCCAGTGCTCGCCTTGGCGAAATACCTTCACCCCTTGGAATGTTCGCCGTGTGTTGGCCCACTCGAGTGTCGAAATGAGTCGCTGCGAACCGTAGAGTAGTTCTTGCCGTCCACCACGGACGAAGACGGGCTTACCTTCGTAGTCAAAAAGTTTGAGATCGACAAACAGGTTGAGGATATCGCCACGATTCGCATCGATTGAAGACGGCGCAAGATCCTCCGCAAAAATGTCGGACCAAAGATATTCACCATAGACCCGCAGCGAATCGCTGTACCACCAGTCGGTGTACAATCGGAAGCGATCCAGGGTGTAATCGTGGGTGGTTCGGGTGAGTCGACTATTGTGTTCGCCCATGAATCGGATCCAGTACCCGCCACCGACACTGAGCATCAAGCAATCATTCAAGTGCATCCGCTTCATCCGTTCGACCCAGGTTCGATCCTCGGGGTCGATGGACTCGACGTAGCGCCAATCGGCATCGAAGTAGGGCGCCGGATTGAGCACGGTTGACGCGTATCCAGATTTGGGCGCCGCTGGACGCTCGAGATCGGCGAGCCGATCCCATAGCGAGTAATAGGCCTGACCCTGCGTCGGTGGCATCTGAAAATTACCGAGCCGCGGAATCGGATGAATCGTTGATGGAAACTTTGCCCAGTCAATCAATTCTCCCCGACAACACGTTTTGCAACTGGCGACCGTTCTTGGCGTCGCGGCGGCACGACAGGAGGGGCAGTCACATGCGGCGAAGTCTTGGATCTCGGAGACGAACTCCACTGCTTGATCTTGGTGATTCGTTGGATCGTCCTGAGGAGCAGGTCGATCCTCGGATTCGCTTCTGCGCACGGGCTCGACCGGGCTGATCACCATCGGTCGGGAGGACTCCTGAGCCGGCAACCGATTGGCGAAGACCGCGAATAAAAATCCGATGGCCAGGATGGCAAACTTGAAGCGTCGAACCGCCGTGAACATCGCGCGAGCCCCTAGATCTAGCGGGTCAA
>JBJOLO010000598.1:0-2957 GCA_046045565.1 Planctomycetota bacterium
GCGCAAGAGCTTGTGCGCCGAGGCCACTCGGTTACGCTTCTGAATCGCACGCGAAAGCCCGGAAATTACTCGGGGGTCGAGTGCGTTTCGCTGGCTCAATCGCAGTTTCAGACGGTTTTCGACCGGAGCGATATCGTCGTTAGCATCTACTGCGATGGCCAGCTGCTAAGGAATCTTGGCGTATGCTGCCCGTTGGTGCTATGGACCGGGCACAACAGCGACGAACCCACGATGCAAAAGCTGCATCAACAGGCAGAACGCGATGCCTGGGATACGATCGTCTTCAAGTCGCAGACCCAAGCCGACGAGTTCAAGACGAAATTCGGCCTGACCGAAACGGATTATCACGTGATCGGCAATGCAATCTCGCCCATCGTGGCTGCCAATCCCCTGCGCGAGAAGTTCTTTTTCCAAGCCGCCGATTCCGGCCCGAAATTGATCTACACGAGCACTCCATTTCGCGGACTGGAGACCTTGTTGAAGGCATGGCCGAGGATCCGCGAGGCATTTCCCGCAAGTACACTCGATATCTACTCCGGCATGAGGGTGTACCAACAGAAGTCGGAGCAGCAATTCACTGACTTGTACCAGCAATGCCATGACCTCGCAGGCGTCGCGTATTTTGGATCGGTAAATCAGACCGAACTCGCTACCGCCTACGCCCGAGCGGACGTTTTGGCGTACCCAAGCATCTTTCGCGAAACGTCGTGCATCACCGTCATGGAATCGATGGCGAGCGGATGCATGGTCGTATCCACGAAACTGGGAGCGGTTCCGGAAACTTGTGCCGGATATGGGGTGCTCATCGACATTCCCAAGACCAATCAGGCCTCCTTGCTCGTCGAGGACTACGCGAGTGCACTCATCCACGCCGTGAATCAGGTTCGCAGCAATCCCGATCAAGCGGCGCATCAGCTGACCAAACAACAACGCTTTGCACGTCAGTTTTACTACTGGCCCAAGCGAGCCGCGGATTTCGAGCAGTTAATGGTCGCGATGATTGCGCAACGACCAGGGCGTGCCAGTTCATCCGGGCTCGGGTCGCCTGCGTCCATACCAAGGGTGCAGTCAATACGCCTGCCGTCAGATAATAATCTGTACGTGAATTTGCGAGATCGACGAGCTCGACACTTGGTGGACTCGGCGGGAAGTTTCAACACCGAAACGATGGCCATTTGGAAACAGTTGTTGGCCGAGGACTCGTGGACACACGTTGTGGACGTTGGAGCCAATTACGGTGAAATGCTGGCAACCGTTCCGCTTCCTGCAGAAGCCATGGTGCTCGCTATCGAACCGAATCCTGCCGTCCTGCCCTGTTTAAAACTTACGCTCGGGGGACTCGAGCAGGTGACGCTGTGTGAGGTCGCGATTTCGAACCGATCAGGGACCGTCGATTTCTTCGTCGATCCGGATTGGTCGGGTACGTCCAGAATCACGAAGAACGATCAAGCGAATGCCCGATTACCCGTGACGACACTGGACAGCCTGTTGAATCTCAGCAGGTCGAGATTGAGGAGAGCTCGAATTCTCATCAAGATCGATGTCGAGGGTTTTGAGATTCGAGTGTTACGTGGTGCGTTGAGGACGTTAGGGTTCGCCGATCGCGCGGTGGCGCTCATTGAGCTAACCCATGTCGCGCCAAAATACCATTCGTGGTTGCTCAAGTACTTCAGCGTTTTCGGGTACGACCTTCAGTCCCATCGCTTACGTGAGCTCACGACCTTGGATCGCCCGTCGCTCGAAACGGCTGGTATTTTTCCAAACGATATCGTTTTGCGACACCCTCGCTTCCTTCGCACGCTCGCCACGATCTCGTTACACGGCCGCGAGGTTGTCAGGACTGTGATGCGAAGTCTTGGGCTTACTGGCCGTTCACGAGCAGCCTGAGAGGGGTGCCAGAGCGATCGGACCGAAACGAGGTCGTCCCGGTGTCTTAGTCGATTGCTTTCCGTCGTTGCTATTTCTGCTTCGCCTAACCGCGATGGCGACGCAGAAGAAGCCTTGTGCTGCTCCGGTCGATCACACTTGGTTTTTCGACCAGGGAAACTCCTTTCCGCTTCAAGGCTCGCTGCCATTGAAACCGGCATGCGAATGTCGTCCTCATCGTTGGAGAAGCGAAATCGTGCCCTCACCGACCGAGAGCCGTCGAGCGTAGAGTGGGGGGGCAAACCGCGACTCGATAGGTAGTTCATCGCGCTGGACTGGGGGCGATTCCAAGAATCTGTTTGTGATCGATCGTCCGATCGCGGGTACGGGTTGACCTGATCGCTGGAACGAACCAATCTAGCGAATGAGCAGCCCGACCTATCCTGGCGGCGGTATGCGGGTGGGACGGCGCTTTGGCACCTAGCTGACAACTCGACTTTGGAACTCAATCAGGGAATACGAACGCGATGAAGCGGCAAACGACGAGAAAACTCTCCCTCGAAACACTCGAGACGCGTCACCTGTTGGCGACCCTCACCGCATCCCAGGTGGTGGCAGGTCAAACGCCGATCACCCTAGGCTACAATCTCGGCCACTTTATGGACGGAAGCAACGCCGCCGATTGGTGGCGATACGAGGGTGTCATGGCTGCGAGGGCCTTTGTCAGTCCCTCGGACATCGAGCCGACCGACGATATCGCGGGTACCGGTGATGGTGTCACCGACCAGGCTTCCTTCATGGCTCGTCGTTCGGCTCTGCGAACGAATGCTGCCAGTCCAACGCTGCCGCTCGACAACAGTTTTATTAACTGGCCCAAGTTCCAGGAGCGGTATCAGAACTCGATCGGCGACACCAACCGCTTCACCATCAATTACGCCTTTGGCCAGCTGCGTAGTCAGAATGCCGAAATCCTGGTGAACATGACGGCAAGTCCCAGCCGGTTTCCCATCGCGAGCGACAGCGACTGGGCTAATAAATGGGAACTGTGGCAGCACTATTACGCACAGTCGTTCTATCTAGGCAGCAACTTC
>JBJOLO010000702.1:0-7597 GCA_046045565.1 Planctomycetota bacterium
ATGATCCGGACCAAGCGGTCGACGATGTGATCGACGTGCGTTATGAGTTTCCTTCCGAAGAAGCGGCAAGATCCTATGTCATTCGCATGCTACCGCGGCTTTCCGAAAATGCACCCAGGTGTTCGAATGCGACGCTCGTTGGAGAGGATTGCCACGTCTTTGGGCCTATCGACGTCAACCGCACGGTCGGGTTCGAAGGGGGCTTCGATCGTCACGAATACCTGTACGTTTTCCGTGTGGGGCGATTCGTGTCTAAATTGAAAGTTCGCCTGGTCGAGGTAAATGTTGCGAAACTCCATCCCGACCAAGCCTTAGGATTCGCCACGATCGCCGTGCGAAAACTTCGGTCAGCCGAGTAGTGCACGGTGTGGACAAGCGGCGACATGCTTTTTGAACGCACGGTTTGAATCCCCTGGGCGAAGTGGGCAGAGCTCTTCTACGGCACGCGATTTTACGGCAAACAGGCCGGTCGCTTCTCCAGTCATGCTGCCGTCACGCATGACTCGTTACCCCACACCGATTTGTGGTTTACGCTTCGCACAATCATCGGCGTCTCGTTGTTTTTTCCGAAACATGGGCGGATTTGTGTCCGGGTCTCGCACGCCTTGGTGATTAGACCGGTAGATCACCGATGTGCGGCTTGCCGAGTGGGCTGAGTCCATTCATCGGACCGATGACAACACGCCGGGTTGCTCCGGCTATTGTCGGAAGAATCAATCGCAAGAGCATGAGGAATGAGGGGTTCCATGAAGTCGTTGATCGTATCGATGTCCGTTGCCGTTCTGACCGCATTTGCAATCAACGCAACGCTGTTGGGCCCCCAAACGGTGCTCGCGGAGATTTCGCCGGATTCGTATCGGAATCTCAAGGCAAACGCCAGCGAAGTGTTGAACATCATCGTCAGAAAGGTGCAAGTCGTCGATGAGGAAGCTTGGCAAATCAACTATCGGATCGAGGCGTTGGTGCACTCGGTTGAACGATCGGCAGCCGGATATCGCCCGGGATCGCTGATCACGTTCGGCTCGTATTGCGAGAATCGCGCGTCGATTCAGTCAGGTCGTACCGGTCCAAGAAGCCCGCCGCAACTATGGGCAGGCTGGTCGGGTCGCGTGTACCTCTGTGAAGAGTTTCCTCCGGTGCCAGTGCGGGGTTTGCTCGGACCCGCCGCCTACGGCCAAAGTTTTGAACGGTTCCACCTTGATCCTCCGGCAACTGCGTCTTCCACGGCGACGCCGTCGCGTAACGCAACAACGTCTGCCGTGCGAGCCGGCAAGATGGCGATCGTCACCGCAGCATCTGCCACCATCATGGACGCCGACAAGGTGCTTGGCAGCGTCGCCATCGGAACACGACTTTGGGTCTTTTCGGTCAATAACGACTGGGCTGAGATCAAGATCCCGGGCAGTGAACAACATGGATGGATCGCCCTGGAGTCGCTGCAACCCTTGCTCCCAAACGATCAGGGGAAGCAACGGCTTTCGGAAGCCACGAATCTGCTGGAACGTTTCTCGCAACTGAAACGCGATAATCAACGCCAGGAGGCCGAGGCCTGCTTGATCCGTCGTTGTACTTTGATCGCGGAGGTGCTTGGCAATCAGCATCCCGATCTAGCGGATGCACTCGAAACCCTTGGTGACGAATGCCAAAGCCCCGAAGATGCGCGGCAGTGTTTCGAAACGGCACTCAAGATCGATCGGATCGTTTTCGGAACCAATCACTTTCGCTCAACGAGACGACTCTGCGAGTTATCACGTTTCGACAACAATCAGCAGAACTATCGCAGCGCTTTAACGCTGGCCGAGGAATGCCTGGAGATTCGCCGCAAGTCATTGCAGCAAAACGATTCGATGATCGGCTCGGCTTTATTCCAATTGGCATTCGCTGCGTCCGGACTCCACGACACAACTCGTGCCGTCCAACTCTATAACGAAGTGCTTGGTATTGAACGTGTAAACGGTCGTGAGCAAGGCACCACGGCAGGCAATGCGTTCTACAACCTCGGCGGGATCGAGGAGAGCAGAAACAACTTCGCAGCAGCAGAAAAGCACTATGCACAAGCTCTCGCCGTTTACCGCCGTGCCTATGGGCCCCAGGACCAATACACGAAGGATGCCGAGGCAAAACTGCAACAGATTCGCGAGCGCCAAGGCACTTCACCCAAAGCCCCCGCCGATCGCGACGCCATGCACACCAAGTCGGTATCAGCAACAACCGATCCCGTCAGTTCCGGGGCAGGGTCGACTCCCACGCCGAAAACGGTCGACTTATCCCAACAATCGCTCAGCGAAGATCGATTTCAAACCCTCTTTCTTGTCAAAGACGATTTGCCCAAAGGCTTTACTGTTGCCGGCGACCGCCGCATTACCTCGCCCGACCCCAACGACAAAATGTTTCAGGAATTGCAGGGAGTACGCGGTGGCTTCATGAGATGGACCCCGAATCCTTTTCTGCAGCAGGCGAATCTCGATCCAAAGAATCCCGTCACCAGTATCACCGACATACGGCTCGAGTTTCTCTCGGAGCAGGCCGCCAGAACGTACATTGACCGCTCGCTGCAGTATTTATCCGAGGGTGCGGAACGCTGCCTGAACGCAGGTCCGGTAGGTGATGACTGTCATGTATTCGGACCGACCAATCCGTCCGTCAACGCGAAGGCGATCTTCGGGTTCGAATTGTACGGGTACACCTACGTTTTTCGCGAGGGGCGATTCGTATCGAAAGTGAATGTGATGCTGGTACCCAACTCGGAAGGTGAACTAAACCCTGAGGTCGCCCGACGCCTCGCCAAGACGGCTCACGAACGACTCATCGCAGCGATTCGTCCGTGAACAAGCCTCGGCGCCCAATCGATCCGCACGGTCTTTCGTCCCGACTGGTTGTTGCTAGCTTCCACTTCGTGATTCTTGATCGTCCCGTATTCGTCGCTCCGCTTCGAGGTTGCAGACTGCCTCGTCATGACATCCGTTATTGAAACTGTTCCACCAGCTCTTGCCGAATCACGGCCAACTTGCGAGCGACGGTGCGTTCCACGATTCCCATTTGGTCGGCGATTTCCCGGCTGGTCATTCCGGTCAGTCGCAGATTCAGCACCTGCATCGTTTCGGCGTCGAGCTGCGAACCGAGACGGTTGATCAGGTCAACAAACTGAGCCGAGTCATCGGGGCTGGGTTCCCGCGAAAGCGCCTGCTGGAACTCCGGATCGGCGTAGACCTCACGGTCGATGTTCCTTCCCTGCGTCTTCTCCGCGCGGACTTTATTGCTGATCTTGCGGATCGAAATGGTTGCCAGCAACCGCCACAACTCAGCATCATCACCCAACCGGAATCGGCCCTCTTTATAGCGCCGCATTACCGTTCGACAGACGGTAGCCGCGATATCGTCGCCGTCAAATTTTTGTTTGTAGCGTTCCGCAATGCGGTTCTCCGACATCCGGATCAACTTTGGCAGAAACGTTTCGAACAGCCGGTTGAGCTGCTCCAAATCCACTTCGCCTTGATCAGATTCCGTCGGACCTTCGGGAGCCATAGGGTAAACTTTCGCCAAAATGCTGGATGCGTTCAAACTTTTTTCATGGTGTTCGTGCTCATCATCGCCTCGGATTTCATTCCACGCCAGATGGCATCCTCGACAGGAATCGCGGCATCCGCTTTTTCAGAGCACGCCTGCTGCGACGATGCGAGCGGGCGGTCAAATTGCGATGCAGTGATTTCGCTGCACCACGAGACAGTGCTGCATCGACGATCGGTTGATTGGGTCGCTGGATGTCCACAGCGTCCCAAGACTCGACACGGGTCGTACAGAACGGGTAGCACGATCGTTTGATTACGATCGGCCGATGACAATCGCGAGGTGTTTAAGCGGGATTTGTAGCGGTTGCGCGAAACTGATGATTCGCGATTCTTTTGGCTCCAGATCTCTGCCGTCGCCATACACAAGGCTGCGATTCTCGCTGCCATTGTAAAGCAACACCAAATGCCGCGCGATCGGACGCAATTCCAGTTGTTTGCGGCTGGTCGATGCATCCATCAGTTCACTGCAAATCAATTTCTTTGTCGCTGCAAAGGCAACCGTAAAGGGAGGTGGTTCCCCTCGAGCTTGGCGACCGATATGCATCGTGCCGATCAAATCCGTTTCAAACACGATTTGACCCGACATCACCAGCTGCACCGCGGGCGGAGGGACTTCAGGCCGTTTCACGCCGGGAACCGCCGTGAGGAATTCCTCGATCTCGGGAACATCGCCAAAGGTCCAACGGGCATTAAGCTCGGCTTGCGCTAAGGTAAGCCTGTCTTCCGGTGACGCGTCGTTCGGAGCGAGGAGTTGCAGGTATGATTGATAGTCCGGCGGCGTCGATAAATCGATTCGATCTTTGCGAACGCCTCGACGACAGGCGAGGTTGAGTCTATCCGAACGATATCCCCAGCGCTTCTCCATGTCGATGAGCGACAGGTCGAGCACGAGTTCCTTAAAAGAAACCGAATCACGCGGAACTCGTCGGGCAGCAAACTCGATCAGTCGAGCCAGTTCGCGATCGGGCTGCCAGCTTTTTTCAAATTCTGTGCAGATGCTATCCAGCTCGCGAATGCTGAGTCGTTCCGCAGTCATTTCAGTGACACCAACGTTGCCGATTTCGAGAGCACCTCTAGGGGCCTCGATTGTCGCAAGAATCGACCGTTATGCCACCCCACACAAACCTTCCCGAGCGGGATCTGTGGGACTCGGAGCATCTCCCGGCCGATCGTTTCTCTGCCCCGATCAGCGAATGTTTATCCCGCTTCGCATGGAGAGCCATCTTTTGGAGATGATGAACACAAAGCTCAGACCGTGTTCGTCTTCGTTCTCCGGGACGTTGCCGTCGGCTAATCACGGATTACCCTTGAGGATCGTCGAGCAGAGCCTGGAGACGCTGGCCGAGTTGCGAGGGGAAGCGATGGGGCCAAGTGGTGTCGATCAAGCCGATTTGGATCATGTCGAGAAGATGTGTTTGGTCTTTTCGCCGATAGCTATTGAGCTTCATCTCGACGAGCGCCTCCAAGTCGACGATCCGTTTTTCATTGATATCGACCGCTTGCGAAATCCGCGGCGCAGGACTGGTGTACTCGGGTTTCACCTTGCGACCCGCCAAGAGAATACGCAAGCCCTGGCTGGGCTTCCCCTGCGGCCCGTCCAGGAACACGATCGTACCCATCACGCTTTCGCGAACGAAACCGGCTAATTGGTGGGAGTCCATGCCGTGATTGTAACCGGTTCATCCCTGCCTGGCAGCTGTTTTTACGCTGGAACGAACCCCCGTGATAAGGATCGTCTTATTGATCTCGACCAGACTGCGCAAACCTGCTATTTCACCCCGACGCAGGCCCAAACACAGGGTCAGGTCAACCGTTTCTCCAAGTGCGAGTTGTGAAATGACAGCCATCGGGACGGGCCATTGGCTTCGGAGTCGCAAGTTCAAATATGGTTGCAGTGCGGGTTTCGCGGTGCTGGGACTCGTGCTGCTGCTGCGTTTCCTGTTTCCTGCGGGGCCCACGTCTGTCCGCCTTAGCGCGGGGCCCGATGCGACTCGACTTCATGCGATCGCGACCTGGTTGGGCGAAAAAGCGGCTCAACATAACCTGGGCATCCGCCTGCTGCCCAATGCCGGCTCCGAGGAGTCACTTCAACTCCTGAAGTCCAAGCAGCTCGACGTGGCGATCGTGAGTAACGGCGTGGTCGTGCCCAACGATGACGACATCATGGTACTCGCCGGGATGCAGTTGGAGGCCGTTCATCTTTTAGCTCGTAAAGAATTGGCGGATAGCGGTCCGCTTCTGCAAACCATCCGCGGCAAACGAGTCAATCTCGGTGAACGGGGAAGCACCGAGTGGCTGCTGAGCCATGACCTGCTCGCCTTTTCCAAGGTCGCGCTTCCGTCTGACTCGCATCCGGGCGACGTCACCCCGACGGAGTACAGCAAGTCGCAGCTTCTCGCGATGTCGCGCGCCATCCAGAATGCGGAAGGCGAAACCAAGAATGCGCTGATTGCGGAATTACCCGACTATCTACTCGTCCTCGCCACGATACCGTCTCCGGTGGTTCAGGAACTGATCGAATCGGCCGATTACGAAATCCTGCCGCTTCATCAGGCTCGAGCCTTCATGCTCGACAATATGCAGAACGACAACAATCAGACCACGGTAATGGAGCGCGAGTTTCTTGAGCAAACATCGATCCCGAACTTCAGCTACTTCGCGGATCGCGGATTTCCTGCAGCCGACTGCGAGACGATCGGTGTACGCTCGCTACTGGTCGCTCGCAAAGATCTTCCATCAGCGGCCATTCGACCGCTCATGAAGACCGTCTTCGAAAGTGAATTCGCTCATCGGTTCCAAGCGAAGTCGCCTCGCGACGTTGCCACACCTTACGCGATTCATCCCACCGCCATCGCCTATCTCGATCGCGACAAGCCGTTGATCGTCCATTCGGCTCTGGATTGGATGAATAATTTCCTGAGCATCCTTGGTGCCGGGGTGGCATGCGGGTTTTCGTTGTTCAGCCTGCTATGGAGAGCCAGAACGCGCAGCCCCTCCGACTACTTTGCAGAAATCCGCCAAGTGGAACAACTCGCCCGCAACAGCGATCTGGATCCATCGGGACCGATTCCACAGGAAGAACTGCGGAAACATCTGGACGAACGCCTCGTCCGGCTGCGACAGGACCTCGTCGAAGATATCTGTGACGGTCGCATCAAAGGCGACCAGGCGATTTCGAACATCATGATCCTGCTGAAGGATGCCCGGCGAAGTCTCGCGATCATCGAATCGCAATCAGGTGAGCCCCGGCAGCAGATCTTTCCGATCTGGAAGAAGGCCGCGTGAAAGAGTGGAACGGCGTTGAGTCGTAGCGCATTGCATCTCACGCGATGAGTCGCTGCTTGTTGTGCCTTAACAACTCAAGTACTTCTTGATGCGTTCGCGAATCTCGTCACGGACTCGCCGGAAGACGTGCATCTGTTCCTCATCCGTTCCGACGGCAGCCGCAGGATCATCGAAGGGCCAATGTTGGCGATCGCGTGTGTCCGGGAAAAACGGACACGCCTCATTCGCGTGATCGCAAACGGTAACGACGAGATCGAATTGCTGACCCTTGTACTCATTCACGGACTTGCTGCGGCCCGCGGCAATATCGATACCGGCTTCTTTCATTGCAGCCACTGCTTTGGGATGAACATAGCCCGACGGGGCGGAACCTGCCGAATGCGCCTCCCAGGTTCCGCGGCCGAGTTCACGAAAAAAGCCTTCCGCCATCTGGCTGCGGCATGAGTTTCCTGTGCACAAGACCAAGACGCGTTTCATTCTTTGATCACCTCTGTGAGCTGGCATTTACCATGGAGGATTCACGTGATCGCCACGATCAATACTTCGGCGGCCGCCTTGACAGCCTACTCGAGAACTCCAGTACCGGTACCCATATCGCGGGCAACACGAGGTCCACGCTGATATTGTTGGTTAACGCTCGCGAACGGAAACTCCCTTGTAAGGCTCCACCGTTCTACCCGCGATTACCTTGTATAGGGAAGGAGGAGCGACCGCAATTTCGATCGGGATAGCGTTCACGACAT
>JBJOLO010000796.1:0-3002 GCA_046045565.1 Planctomycetota bacterium
AGGAGCGGCAGTTTCTCGATCGTCTCGAACAGTTCCAGGTCCTGTCGGGGCAGGACCGTGCGGAGGTCGAGCAAAAAGCGGTCGCGGTGGACGCGTCCCACAATCGCCGGCCGCCCCACACGCAGCGCCGTTGCCAGGTCATCCATCGAGGCCGACTTGGTGGTGATCGCTACACACCACGTGCCGATCTGCTGAGTCGGAACGGAACCGCCGCCCAGAAAGGCGTGGTCCTGTACCGGTTCCGCCGAGGCTACCCCCGGTAAGGTACTCAACTGCACCGCCAATCGCTCGGCTCGCAGCTTCAGGTTATCCATCGAAGTGCTCAGCAGCGCCAGCAACGGAATTGAATTCCGTGCTTGAGCCGGATCGCGATAGAGCTTGAGCGTTGCCGCCAATCCGGCCAAGGTCACTTTGTCGACTCGCAGTGCGCGGGAGAGCGGGTGTTTCGCCAAGCGTTCGATCCAGCGTTTTTTGCCGACCACGATGCCGCATTGCGGACCGCCCATCAACTTATCGCCACTGAACAGCACCAGATCGGCGCCTGCCGCGACGCTCGCCGAAGCCACCGGTTCTCCATCGAGCCCGAACTCCTTGAAATCGATGAGTGCCCCCGAGCCGATATCGTCGATCACAGGCAGATGCTTGGACGCTCCCAATGCGATCAGTTCCTCGAGCGTGGGTTGTTCGGTGAACCCGCAGATCACGTAGTTGCTGGTGTGCACACGCATCAGCGCCGCGGTCTGGTCGTTAATCGCTTCGGCAAAGTCACCGATACGCGTCTTATTGGTCGTCCCCACTTCGCGCAGCTTTCCGCCACTCGCGGTCATCACTTCGGGCAATCGATAGCTGCCGCCGATTTCGATCAACTGACCACGGGAGACAATCACTTCGCGGCCCGTGGCGACCGCCGCCAACGTCAGCAGCGTGGCCCCGGCATTGTTGTTCACGACCACCGCCGCCTCGGCGCCCGTCACGTCGCATAGCAACCGCTCCACCGCCTTCACGCGTTGCGATCGCTCGCCCGTTTTCAGATCCACCTCCACACTGGCGTAGCCGCGGCAGATTTCGGTCATCTCCTGCACGGCTGCCTCGGCCAGCGGCGCACGCCCCAACCCCGTATGCAACAAAATACCCGTGGCGTTGATGACCGGTCGCAACGAAGGTTCCTCACCGGCGATGATCCAACTGGCGATCTTCTCGGCTAATTCTGTGGGACTCGGCACCGTTAAATCCGGGGCCGCTTGACGCACATCCTCCCGCAAATTGTCCAGGAATGTCCGCACTCGCGTCACCACTACATTGCGGTGGACACGATCAACCAATTGCTTCAACGGCGCACTATCCAAAAGCTCATTGACGGACGGAATGTTTCGCAGTACTGAAGGTCCCATCTGTTCTCCTTTCGCTTTCGCGGCGTCGTCACCGAACGGGATCGAGCACCCCTCTCTGAGTATCGAACTCGTCCGGGTCGCCCGTATGCCAAGTCTACCAGCGCAAACCGGAGGCGCAATCCCGGAGCGCGATTCTCAAGTTCGATTCTTGAGTGCGATCCCACAGCGCAATTCGACCGGGTGCAGTCCAGCAATCCCCAAGAGTGTACCACTGAAAAAGCGGCTTCGCTGCGACGTGCGCAGGCCGCCTCCAACCCTAAGTCGTCGGGCTTCCGCCTTCCGTCGGCAGGGCAGGGAGGGGGGCTGCCAGAAAGCGGACGTCGCCCTCGCGGCGCGTAAAGCCGACCCGGTCGAAGTATTCGCAGATCGGAACGGCGAACTTGCGCGAGGTGTTCAAGATTTCACGTATCTGGCTCACCGTCAGCCCGTCCACCAGTTTCAACGCGAGTTGCTCGCGGATCTGCCGCTCGACATCGCGGTGCAGAAAAATATCCTTCGAAATTCGCACCAGCTGTCCATCGTCTGCGGCGAGTGACACCAGCGACGGGACGGCCGCTTGATTGCGCACCGCCTGACTTTGCAGTTCCGCGACGGTCGGCGGTTCGACCCCCGCCGTCCGGTATTGCTCGACCAGTTGCACCAGCAGCTTTTGTTCGTTCGCCGACAGCTTCGGGCCGTGGCCCACCAGTGCCACCGTCCCGGGGGTTAAACGCACCCGCCCCTGTTGCCGCAGTTGCTCCAGTGCCGCATCAAACAGCGATCGATCGGCGAGATACGAAAAACCGCTGGCAAGTTGCGTGCGATCAATCGTTAGTCGCAGCGGATTGTTGGTGTGTACGGTTTCCAGGGCGGCTGCAATCCGATCGCCCAACCGCTCCAAAACCTGCCGATGTAAACGCAACCGCCGCGTCGGTGAGATTTGCAACTCGACGATTTCCCCTCCCTGCTGCAGTTCGGCAAACGCCTGATCGACGTTCCAAATCTCCGCGGACCGACGCCAGTCGTCCGGCTGCCAGTCCCGCAAGCCCGCCAAGAACAAGGATGCCGAGGCCCGCTCCCGCTCGTTCGATGAATCGAGCCGCCGCACCTGCTCCAGCGTCAGCGCATCGGGCCGACGCAGCCGCTGCGCGTCCGGGTCGAGCACGCACCCGCCTCCCAACGTCAGCACAGGCGATTCGCTGCGAAGCACAAACGGCTGTCCCCAAGTCGTCACTGCCGGCTGGCTCAAAAACAGTTGCACGTAGCCCGTCGTGCCGGCTGCCAATTCGTTGCCCTCCAGCACTTTGACCGATGCCAGCAATTCCGCGGTTCCCACATGCACGCGAACGCGATCACGGGACTTCAGCGGATAGGGCAGGGACGGTAACAGGGAAAGCCTCGCCGTGATAATCCGACTGGCTCGCAAGTGTCCCGGTGATGCCAATTCATGACCGCGATGAATCTCCTCGTGGTGCACTCCGACGAGGTTGATCGCAGCACGCTGGCCTCGCACCACCCGCTCCACCGATTGCTCGTGGTGCTGGATGCCCCGCACCCGAACCTGGATCGCGCCGGGCTCGATGATCAATTCATCCCCCACGGCACAGGCCCCGCTGCTGACGCTGCCGGTTA
>JBJOLO010000799.1:0-2655 GCA_046045565.1 Planctomycetota bacterium
GATATCCGGACTGTCGTTTTCGCTGATGATCGACTGGGCCTCGTCGACGTAGTATTCGGTCTGGACTTTGGTCGGAAGTTCATCCAGTTCCGCTTCGACCGCCTGCGGATCGCGCTCGAACTCCAGCCGCGTAAACCGGCCGACCGGGTTGATTTGCGACCCGCGGCCGCTGATCACGGGAAGCTTGCGCTGAGTCATGGCGAACAGACAAAGAAGTGATAGGGAGCGATGCCCTCTATTCTAGCGGCACTTGCGGTCGGCCAACCGGGAGGTAGTGGCGAAGAGTTGCTTTGATTTCGGTCCTGGAACAGTTCCATCGAACAAAAAAGGGTGCCCGCCTGGCGGACACCCTCGTAATTTTCCATCCGAATCAGCTTTGCAGCTTACTCTTCGCGCTTTTGCTTTCGCTTGCCGGCCTTGAAGCCAAATCCCTTGCTCTTCCCTTTGGCAAAACCGCCGGGGCCTGATTGGAATCTTCGTTTGCCGAACTTCGGCTTTTCAAAGCGGCCGCCACCGCGGCGTGGCCTGCCCGCTCCAGCATCATCGCTATGGTCCCCAGCCGACGCCGGTCGGATTCGCAGTTGTTTACCCGAGACCCAAGTCTCGTGCAGCACCTCGCAGATATCCTCGGCAACCCAAACTGGCAGGTCGATCGTGCTGTATGCTTCGTGGATTGTGATCGGTCCGATGTCCGAGCCATCCAATCCGGCCTCGTTCGTCACTGCCCCGACGATATTGCCTGGACGGACGCCATCGTTGTGGCCGACTTCAATTCGGTATCGCTCCATCCCGGCTTCGGGTGGACCGCCCTTACGGAAACCACCTTGGAAACTCCGTTCCTTGCGACGGTCACCACGTTCACCACGGTCACCGCGGTCACCGCGTTCACCACGATCTCCTCGGTCGCCGCGTTCCCCGCGTTCAAAGCTCCGTTCCCGGCGTTCGCCGCGTTCCTCGCCGTCTCGGAAGCGTCGTTCGCGACGAGGATAACGCCCCTCATCGTCGCCAGCAGAATCGCGGAAGCGATCGCGTCCGCGTTCGCGTCCCTCGCCGCGTTCGCGTTGTTCGTCGCCAGCCCAGGCTTTCGTGTCTCGAATTCCGAACAACTGACGGTCGCCTTGCAGCAGTTGGGTAATCGCAGCGGCAATCGTCGCGAGCGATTGACCTGACTCCGTTGAGAGTTCGGTCAGCAGCGTTTCGACCTTCGTCAGATCCTGCTCGGAAATTGTCTTGAGGACTTGTTCTTTGAAGCGGCGGACGCGGGCTTGAGAGATTTCGCCAGCCGTTGGCGGCTGAACCAGTTCAATCATTTGCCGCGTTACCTTCTCGATCGACTTCAGCTTTCCGCGCTGTGAAGGCGCGAGCAAGATGAAGGCTTCGCCCTTGCGTCCCGCTCGGCCGGTCCGGCCAACGCGATGGACATAGGAAGAGCTGTCTTGGGGCAAATCGTAGTTCACGACGTGGCTGACGCGATTCACGTCGAGGCCACGAGCCGCGACGTCGGTGGCCACGAGAATATCGAGCTTGCCGCTCTTGAATTGCTCCAGGGTTCGCTCGCGCGTTCGCTGCGGCATGTCGCCATTGAGTGCCACGGCAGTCAGGCCTGCCTTGACCAAACGCTCAGCGACTTCGACCGAGGCCTCGCGGGTCTTGGTAAAGACGATCACGCCGTCGGTCTCCTCGATTTCCAGCAATCGGGTCAGGACTTCCAGTTTGTAGTGTGGCTTGACGACGACTGCCCGTTGGCGAATGTTCTCTGCCGTCATGGTCTTTTGCTTGATTGTGATCCGCGCCGGGTCGGCGAGATACTGGTCAGCAATTTCGCGAATCGGTCCGGGCATTGTCGCTGAGAACAGGGCGATCCGGCGCTCGTCTGGTGTATGCTCAAGCACTTTCTTCACGTCGTCGAGGAAGCCCATGTTGAGCATTTCGTCGGCTTCATCCAACACCAGCCATTGCAGTTCGCTGAGGTCGATCGTCTTTCGCTCGAGGTGGTCGATGACGCGGCCGGGAGTTCCGACCACGACTTGCGGACGTTGTTTCAATTGACGGAACTGCGGGTCGTAGCCCTGTCCGCCGTAGATCGTGGCGACGCCAAAACCCTTCACGCGGCTGCCGTAAGTCTCAAAAAACTTGGCAACCTGGATCGCCAATTCGCGCGTTGGAGCGAGTACGAGAACCTGAGGTTTCTTCTGAGTCTTGTCGAGCTTCGAGAGAATCGGCAAGGCAAAGGCGGCGGTCTTGCCCGAGCCGGTTTGCGATTGAGCCAGAACGTCTCGTCCGGCCAGCATCTCGGGAATGATCGCGGCTTGGATCGGAGTCGGCTGTTCGTAGCCGGATTTCACCAGCGCCTCAAGTACCTTCTCGCTCAGCCCCAGCCCAGCAAACGCTGGCAACCGGGAACCGATTGTCTCGGCAGGTTCCTGAGTGGTTTCAGCCAGCTCGGCGTCGTTGGTTTCAAGGTTTTCGAGCTCGAGCACGGTCTCGCCGCTCTCGACTTCGTCGTTCGGCGAGCTTTCCTCGGCCGAACTCTCGCTGGCGAGGCTCTCGTCTGCTGGGGTGGAACCCGTCGCTTCTTCGACGAACAGCATTTGCTGCGAAAGCTTCAGTTCGTTGGCCGCTTGATTGGTTTCGTCGCCCGTTTGATTCATTTCT
>JBJOLO010000810.1:0-2812 GCA_046045565.1 Planctomycetota bacterium
TGACTTGGAATTCGCGGTTCCTGTTCGCTTGCGGGCAACGCGAGACCGTCGCGCCCGTTGGGATCGCGAGTCTGCCTGCATTTCCAGGGCGAGAATCGCGGCGATTTCGCTGAGCGCCCCATCGGCCAGATCGCGAGCCAGTTCGCGGAGTCGCAGTGCAATGAGTTCTTCTCGCGTGATGCGCGGGGCGAACTGAAAGGCAACCGCCTTGGTTTCAGAAGACACATAGCCTTTGACAACCAATCGACGAAGAAAGGTCAGCACTGTGTTGTAGGCCCACGCTCGCTTCCGCTGCCCAAGGCGCGCCACGACTTCGTGGACGGTGCCGGGACCATATTCCCACAACACGCGCATCACGACGAGTTCCGCGTCGCTGGCGGTGCTTCTTGTGTCCGCGTCCTTGCGTTTCATCAATCCAAGTCTCTTTCGAATTTCGCTGCGGAAAAGCGTGTCGTCCAGGCAATTCAGGCTCGCCAGGCGTCTGCGAGCGGCCTTCAAGACGCATTCATCATCTTGCCGATCGGACTGCCCTGGCGACTCGCGAACCAAGTCCGGCATGGATGCCCGGCATGGATGGACGGCAACAGCAGACTTGGCTGTATTTTTGCCTCGCACCATGGCGTCTACCGCATTCTATCGAAGTGCCTCCAATTGTGAAAATGTCGATTCTCGCTCAAACTGGTAGCAGAGCTTGAGGAAACCATGAACGCTGCCGGTCCATCGACTGCGAAACCGTATTTAAATGCCCCGCCACCTGCGCCTTACGACGGGCCGTCGCGTGACCAGGTGCTGGCCTTGCGTCAGGAGTTTTTGACGCCCGGTCTGCTGACGTACTATCGCGACCCCTTGCTGATTGCGCAAGGATCGATGCAGTACGTCTGGGATGACCAGGGGAAACAGTATCTCGATGCCTTCGCGGGAGTCGTTACCGTTTCCGTTGGTCACTGTCATCCGCATGTCGTCGAGCGGGTGCGGGAGCAGGTGGGAAGGCTCCACCACACGACCACACTGTATCTGCATCCGACGGTCGGGCAGATGGGGCAAAAGCTGGCCGAGCACATGCCGGTCGGATCGGAACTGCACTCCAGTTACTTCACGAATTCGGGTAGCGAAGCCAACGAGTTGGCGATGCTGATGAGCCGCGAGCATACCGGCAACACCGAGATCATCAGCCTTCGAAACGGTTATCATGGCGGCACTCAAGGAACGATGTCCCTTGTCGCCGTGGGAACATGGAAATTCCCCTCCAATCCGACGCTGAATGTGCGGCATGCAGCGCCGGGATACTGTTACCGCTGCCCCTACGGATTGACCTATCCAAGCTGTGATTTGAAGTGCGCTCGCGATGTCGAATCGTTGATTCGCCACGAGACTTCGGGAAAAGTAGCAGCCTTCATCGCTGAACCGATCCAAGGAGTGGGCGGAGCGGTGGTCCCCCCTCCCGAGTATTTTCAGATCGTGTACGAGATCATCCGCCGTTATGGAGGCCTATGTATTGCGGATGAAGTGCAAACGGCGTTTGGCCGGACAGGGGATCACTACTGGGGCTTCCAAAACTGGGGCGTGGTGCCGGATATGGTGACCATGGCCAAAGGATTAGGGGGCGGGATACCGATCGGAGCATGCGTGACGCGTCCGGAAATCGCCCAGACGATCAAGTCGCGGTTGCACTTCAACACCTTCGGGGGAAATCCGATCAGCATGACGTACGGACTGGCGACGCTCGAGGTAATTGATGCCGAGGGCCTGCAGGAAAACGCCCGTGTGGTCGGCAGCCACCTGAAGAACCGGTTGCTCGAACTGCAAACTCGTCACCCGCTGATTGGCGACGTACGCGGCAAAGGCCTGATGCTGGGCCTTGAATTGGTCCGGGATCGCCAGACCAAGGAACCCGCCAATACCGAACTGGTCGAACTGATGGAACTGGCGAAGCAGCGTGGACTGCTGATCGGCAAGGGCGGTCTGTACGGAAACGTGGTACGCATCAAGCCGCCGATGTGCTTCACGCGGGACGATGCGAATTATCTGGTGGAATGCCTCGACGAATCGCTCGCACTATTGGAGACGAAATAACGGTCTTCGCCGCATTTCGTGCCGGACCTCGAAAAAACTCGAGAACAACAAGAAGGAAAACGGTTCATGCAACGCAATCCCACTCGCTCGGTTCGCATCGGTTCCGTGAGCATCGGAGCCGCTCATCCGATTGCGATTCAAAGCATGACGGCCACGCATACGCAGGACATCGAAGCGACCGTTGCCCAGGTGGAAGCCCTGCGATTGGCCGGGGCGGACGTGGTACGCATCGCCGTGGATTCTCGCAAGGACGCCGAGGCACTCGCGGTGATTCGTCAGCGAACGACCGCGAATCTCTCCGTCGACTTGCAGGAAAACTACCGACTCGTGGAAGTCGTCGCTCCGCATGTCGACAAGGTGCGTTACAATCCCGGCCATCTTTATCATCACGAGCCTGAAAAACCTTGGCAGGACAAGGTGCGGTTGATCGTGGAAACGGCAAAGCGTTACGACTGCTCGTTGCGCGTCGGCGTGAATTGCGGAAGTGTCGATCCTGCCAAGAAAGAGCAATTCGAACCGCACGATTCGCTCGGTCCGATGTTGGCCAGTGCCTGGGAGCACTGCGAACTGCTCGACTCCCTGGGCTTCGACCAGTATGTCGTCTCGCTGAAGGACTCGGATCCGTCCAAAGTGATTGAGGTGAATCGCCGATTCGCCGAAGCACGTCCTGATGTGCCGCTGCACCTGGGAGTGACGGAGGCCGGTATTCCGCCCGACGGGATTATCAAAACACGGATTG
>JBJOLO010000015.1:0-7070 GCA_046045565.1 Planctomycetota bacterium
CTTCGCTGCTCGCCATGCAGTTCATCGTGCTCGGGCCGGGGCGCGTGGCACTCGGTGGCGAGGGCAATTTTGAGTTGATCTTCGACGGCCAGTCGATGAAGGGCTGGCATGTGAGTGCCAAAACCGGCCACAGCCGGGCAAGTCAAAACAAGTCGGGTGGCAAATGGGTGATTGAAAACGGCGCCATCGTCGGCAGTCAGGATGTGCCCGGCAACGGCGGCCTGATTCTGACCGACGAAGATTACGGTGATTTTGAAGTGGCGCTCGAAATGAACAACGATTTCGGACCGGATAGCGGTTTGTTTCTGCGGAGCACCGAAGACGGTAAGGCATGGCAGGCGATGATCGATTATCACGCCGACGGAAATCTGATGGGTGTGTATGGCGAGGGGTTGGGTGGCAAGCCCTCCGTTCGCAATTTCTCATTCGGCGCTAAAGTTACCGAGATTCGCGCGGAGTCCGCTGCGGTGACGCTGCCGGTGCTGGTCGATGCCTGGCCGAATTTCTGGAAGCACGGTGAATGGAACGAACTTCGTGCTCGCATCGTGGGGAACCCTCCGACCGTTACGACTTGGATCAATGGCGTGAAGTTTATGGAGTGGAAGGAAACGGAAATTCGGCACCCCGAAAAGGGCAAGATCGGCTTGCAGGTGCATGGCGGGGGGGATTTCACCAAGCAGTTCGTGCGCTATCGAAAAGTACGCGTCAAGCGTCTCGATCTGCCCGACACGAAGTAAATCTGCGCGTCAGCGTCGATTGGGTGCTCGATGAAGAAGTCCGAACGGGTGGCGGAGGGGGAGAGGATGGCGAGTCTCGATTTGGTGTCGCTGCTGCAGGATCTCGTCCGGTTGCCGAGCGTCAATCCCATGGGGCGACCGGTGCAGGGGGACATTTATTACGAGCACCGGATGACGGCGTATCTCGAGAATCTGTTTCGAGGGATGGGGGTGCGCTACGAGCGGCAAACGATGACTCCGGGACGCGACAATATCGTGGCCCGGATCGACGGTGATGTGTCGGCTGAGGACGGTGCACCGCTGATCATGTTGGAGGCACATCAGGATACGGTGCCGGTTGACCACATGATTATTCCGCCGTTCGACCCCCAACTGCGTGACGGCCGGATCTACGGGCGCGGTTCATGCGATATCAAGGGCGGCATGGCAAGCATGTTGTGGGCCTTTCAGCGTCTCGCGAGCGTACGTCCGGCGGGGATGCCGACCGTCCTCATGGCCTGTACGGTGAATGAAGAGCACGGATCCGAGGGCGCTGCGAAGCTGGCGGAATTGTGGGAACGGCCCTCGGCGCTGTTTCCTCGCGCTCCCGACGCCGCCATTGTCGCCGAACCCACGTCGCTGAATGTGGTGGTCGCGCACAAGGGGGTGGTGCGGTGGCGCGTCAAAACGCATGGCCGTGCGGCGCACAGTTCGCAACCCAAGATGGGGCAAAATGCGATCTACGCCATGGGACGGGTGTTGGGGGTGATCGAACATTATGCGAAAGAAGTGGTGCCCGGGTTGGGGGCCAATCGATGGGTCGGACAACCGACCATGAGCGTCGGGGTGATTGCAGGCGGCATCAGCGTCAACACGGTTCCCGATCACTGCATGATTGAAGTGGATCGACGGGTATTGCCCGATGAGTCGCCAATGGAGGCACTGCACCACGCGCTGCGGCATTTCGAAGAGCAGTTGTCCGACACGGTATCGCACGAGGCGCCGTTTTCGATCTCGCATGGTCTCTCCGACCAGCTGAACGGGCCGCTCTCGCAGGAGTTAGCGGCGATCGCCCGGCGAAAATTCGGCGCCGGGGAATTGATCGGCGTCCCGTTCGGAACCAATGCGCCGCGGTATGCGCAAACCGGCGTGCCGACGGTCGTGTTCGGGCCCGGGTCGATCGATCAAGCGCATACCGTCGATGAGTGGGTGGACGTCGAACAGTTAGCAGCTGCCGGCGAAACGCTCTACGATTTTGTGCTCAGTCACGCGATGTGAAGAGATCGCGGGAATCGTCAAGCGTTGCGGTTGATCGAAGCGATCGTCGATGAGTACACGACGTTTGCAATGCAACCGCTGTGTAGCGAACGCGAAACACATGGACGCATCACGAGGCGTCACGGGCACCGCGCGAAGCTACGCGCTACCAATGCAAATGGAGCGTGGGCGCAAGATTGCGCTCACGCTCCATGGTGTTGTTGAACTTCCCGTCACCTGCGTTGCCCATATGTGGTAACGCAGAGGATGTCGGGTGTCATCTCGGCTCGACTGGACGCCGGATGCGGACCGTTCGCAGGCCGCTCTAAAACACGTCGGTCACGAACTGGTGGCCGAAGTGGTAGCGACGAGGCTGCGGATACTCGTTGTGCCACTTCTTGTTGTACACCGGGATCCGCATTTCAGGCGGATAGCGGAAGTAGAGACTTTCGGCACTGCGATAGTACTCATTACCCCAGTAGTTCTGCGGGTAGTACACGTACGGGTAATGGTAGAAACGCTCCCAGTCTCGCACCTGGTAGGTGCCTCCCCACACGCGGCCATACGCTCGTTCATCGGCGGAGGCCTCGGGTGAGGTCAGGCTGGTGGCAAGGATGAACGCGCCGAAAAGCGCGAGCACAGCACGGCGAATCATGGTAATCCCCCCTGGAGATCGCTCAGTGGATGGGTCGCTTCGACTCGGGTCATGAACGGGTTTGCGAAGCGCGGGTCTACCCTAATCGATCGGTCCGACGCGGCGCGGAATTGAAGGAAAAATCGGTGCAACCCGAGCGAATCCGTAGAAAGCGAATTTCGCGGAGGATGGAAATCGAGGGCAGGCGAGGAGGGTTGGCGGAGTAAATGGTTACGGCCAACCCGGGTCAGGAAACCCTGGCGGCGTCAGAGTTTCTGTTTTTGGCTTCTGTTTTCGATTACGGTTTCAAAAGCGGCTTCAATGCAGCTTCAAATGCATCGGCCATGCGCGAGAAGCCCAGGTCGGTCGGATGCGAACTATCGACCGTGTCTTCCCCGTCGTTGCCGAACAGGGTTTCGGCCTTCAAATAATGCAGCTGCGTGCAGCCGTCGGAATTTAATCGCTCGTAAGTTCGATGCAATGCAGCCTGGCTGTCGCGGTTGCGATTGCGTTTCGACTCCACGAGAAATGCATCGGAGTAATCACGGTCCTCCACCAGCAGGATCGGTGTGTCCGGGCGTGCCTCGCGCAGGATTCGCACCGCCGGTTCGGCGAGCTTGGCCACTTCGTCGGGGCTGAGGTTTGGCAGACAATCCAGCACGAACACTGCCGCATCGATTTCGGCGATCAGCCGCGCCATTTCCGGTTCTAATTTGCCGTTGCCGCTGAATCCGAGGTTCACCACAGGCCAGTTCAGCCGTCGGCCCACGATCGCCGTGTGCACCATGCCGGGACGCGATGCACATCCGCCTTGGGTGATCGAGGTACCCCAGAACACAATCGGTTTGCGCCGCTCCGCTGCACGCGGCTGTCGTTCGATGGACGCATCCGATGCGATGCCGATTTCCACGGCGGACACGCCGTTGTAGAGCGGCAGGTAGAGCAGGTACTCGCGACGTTCCGCAGCGAGTCCGGCCACGAGTTGCGCCGTATTCGTCTGCTGCGCTGGGCGGCCGTTGGCAAGCCAACGCCATCGGTCGTTCACGCGCACGTAAAGGTCGAGGCCGCTGACGCCGGTCGCAGGCATGTGCGGCATCTCCAAACGCGATGACGTCAAGGTCCAACGCGCGTGGATGACCGGCGATGACGTCGCGAACGGCACAAGTAATCCCGCCGCGTGATGGCTTAGCTCCCACACGGGCGCACGCACCACACCCTCAGCCTTTGCCGGCAGCCGGTCATACGGTGATCGGGTCTCCGACCATGCTTGTCCTTCTAAGCCGATCGCCTTGGCGTCGTACCATGCGATCCGCGTCTCGGCATCGATTTTGGCGAGTGCCGGATCGACCGTATCTGCGGCCTGCAAACGAAGGGAGCCGTTGGAAACGAACAACCCCAGGACCGTGGTAATTTGCAGAAGCGATCGAATCGCTCGTGTAGAAAACAAGGGACGCATGGAAGGGGCTCCGTATTGAGTGGCCGTCAGAAGTCCGAGGGTGTTGGGAAGGGGCACGCTTGGTTTTCAACGAATGGAAAGTATGGGATGATATGTCGCACTTCGCCACTACGCAGGCATGATATGTTTTTGCGCCCGGCAGCACGGGCGTTTTCCCCGTCCATTCAGGTCGGTGGGGAGTGGCTCGTCCAAGTTGGTTCGTTCAAGCAAGCAGGGAGACTGATATGAACGGTTCGAGCAATCGATCAAAGAGGCATCGCGGTGTTTCGAAAAGGCTAAGCGGCTTGCTACGTGGTGTGCTTCTTCTTGCCGCATCGCAGTTGTGTGTCGTCACAGCCGGCTTGGCTGCTGATTCAACCCCGAATCACGAGCGACGTGAGGATGTGATCTACGGACGCAAGTTTGGCACGGCACTAACGATGGATGTTTTTACGCCGAAGGGCAAAACCAATGGGAAAGGCGTCATCTGGGCGGTGAGTGGCGGTTGGTTTTCGGCGCATGAGGCAATCACTCTTCGATTTGTTCAACCGATGCTCGACCGTGGTTACACGGTGTTCGCCGTAGTCCACGGCAGTCAGCCCAAGTTTACGATTACCGAAGTGCTGGAAGACATGCACCGCGCCGTGCGTTTCGTTCGTCACCACGCGAGCGAATATGGGATCGATCCGAACAAGCTGGGGATTTACGGTGGTTCCGCGGGCGGGCATTTGTCCACAATGATGGGGGTCGCAGGGGCTGCCGGCGATCCGCTGGCCAAAGATCCCGTCGATCGTGTTTCCAGTCGCGTGCAAGCGGTAGCTTGCTTCTTCCCGCCGACCGACTTTTTGAACTACGGCAAAGAGGGTGAAAATGCGATGGGCCGCGGCATCCTCGAGAACTTCAAAGCTCCCTTTGATTTTCGGGAACTCGACATTCGACGCAACCTGTTCGTCCCGATTACCGATGAGGCCAAACTCGAGGAGATCGGCAAGCGAATCTCGCCTGTGTATCATGCCACGGACGATGACCCGCCGACGCTGATCATTCACGGCGACGCCGATAAATTGGTGCCGATCCAGCAGGCTCAGTTGCTGGTGGACGCGCTCAAGAAAGCAGACGTGGCTGCCGAACTGGTGGTTCGCCCCGGTGCCGCGCATGGCTGGGCTGATATGGACAAGGATCTCACACTCTTCGTCGATTGGTTTAACAAGCACCTGTAGCCGCCCGTCGAATTGAACCGGGGAAGATGACGTTATGTTCCGTTTCATTCGCAGGCGTCTGGTGCCAGCTTTTTTCGCGCTGACGATCGGATCGCTCATCGCGCTGCTGATCGCCGAGGCAGCTTTGCGCCTGATGGGGGTTAGCTACCCGCTGCCTTACGTTCCCGATCCCTATTGCGGTTCCAAACTGCGGCCTCACATGCAGGCGCTGTTTTCCAAGGAAGGTTCCGCTTGGGTGTCGATCACTTCCGACGGCCGGCGCGATCGCGAGCGGTCGAAGGAAAAGCCCGAAGGCACCTACCGCATCGCAGTGCTCGGCGATTCCTACGCCGAAGCATTGCAAGTGGACCAGTCGCAGGCGTTTTGGGCGGTGCTCGAACGGGAGTTGGCGTTCTGCCCCGAGTTCCAAAGCAGGAATGTCGAAGTGATCAATTTCGGCGTATCGGGTTTCGGAACGGCCCAAGAACTGGAGATGCTGCGGCATTATGCGTGGGACTACGAACCCGACTTGATCTTACTGGCCTTCGTCACCGGGAATGATATTCGGGAAAACTCAAAGAAACTGTCGCCCAACGATGTGCGTCCGTATTACGTGATCGAGGATGACGAGTTAAAACTCGACAACTCCTTCCTCGAACATCCTTATTATTTAGACGCGCAGACGGAGTTCTCACGCGAGAAAGTCCGCTGGATCAATCAGCTACGCGTGCTTCAGGTTGCTCGCGAGGCGTGGGCCGGATATCGCAATCGACGCGCGAAAACCTGGACCGGCGATGAAGCTGGCCTGGATGCGATCTACGTGGAACCTCAAGATGACGAATGGCAGGAAGCATGGTCGATCACGGAGCAATTGTTGGTCGCGATGCGGGATGAAGTGCGCAAGCACAACGCCGAATTTCTGGTGGTCACGCTAAGCAACGGCATTCAGGTGCACCCGCGGCTTGAGGTCCGAAACCTGGCCATGAATGCACTCGAAGTGCAAGATCTGTTCTACCCGGACTATAGGATTTCCGATTGGTGCAAGCGCTCATCCATCCCCGTACTCACCCTCGCACCGATCCTACAGGCTCGTGCGTCTTCGAGCCAATTCTTTTATCACGGTTTCGCGAACTCGGGATTCGGAACCGGTCACTGGAACGTCGACGGCCATCAGCTGGCCGGCAAGTCGATCGCTGAAAAGATCTGCAAGATGAAGTCGACCGATTCCTCGCGGGATAATTCGAAAGCTCCTCGCGAAAAACAAGATGAGTCCGTCAAGACCGGAGAAGAAGGGACGCCGTAGATCCTTTCGGCAAAGCGTGACCGTTCTCGATCGCTACTCCGCGATTTCCCGTTCTTCCGGGCGAGGGTATCCAAGCGATTTATCGACGACATTGCGTAACGGGCGGCCCAGCACGTAGCGAGAAAGGTTCGCGGCAAGGAATTTCGTCGTCACGTCAGCGCGGCGAAGAGATTGAGCACCGACGTGAGGGGTGATGAGCACCTGCGGCATGTCCCATAGCGGGCTGTCGATCGGCAACGGCTCCACTTCGGTCACATCGAGGCCCGCGCCGCCAAGCTGTCCCGACTGCAGCGCCTCCACCAGTTCTGATTCAACCACCACCGGACCGCGCGCGACATTGATCAGGATCGAGCCGCGCGGCATGGCCGAGAAGGTGTGCTGTCCGATCATGCCCTCGGTCTGAGCATTCAGCGGAACACACAAGATCAGCACGTCAAGTTGCGGCAGGATCTCAGGCAAGGCATCGGCCGGAAGCAGCTGTTCCACGTGATCCGGACGGCGGATGGGGAACATGTCGGTCGCCAGA
>JBJOLO010000113.1:0-7717 GCA_046045565.1 Planctomycetota bacterium
CGTCGAGCCGGTTGATACCGCATCGACCGCGACGCTCATCAACCCGGCCCATTGCTGTTGCGTTACCGCGCTGGCAACAACATCTGTCTCGACTTGTCCAACCACAAATTCCAATTGCCAATCGCCGCCGAAATACAAAGCACCTGTCAGATCGGTGCTGGCTGCGACGTCGGCTCCCGTCCAATCGCTTAGCCTGGTTAGCAGCGTCTTGCCGTCATCACTAGCGGCCAAATCGCAACCGTAGAACAGCAGGTCCGCATCGGCACTCAGTGCGTTCTGCCATGCGCGGATCGAGTCTCGGTAGGTATCCGCAGAATTGGCATCGAGCCAGCGGTCGCCGAGCTGCATACCACGATCCGTGGCGTGGGATAGAATATGGACCGCATCGAGATCGCTGCGGCTGGCGAGAATCTCGCCGATTTGCTGGATGCCGTCACGACTCGAATCGAGTACAAACAGTTCTAGTTGACGCCCGGCGTCCACCTGCCCTAACAGCATTTCGCGCAGCGATTCGAAATTCTGTACGCTTGAGTCGAGGATTACGAGTTCGTTGCGAGTGGCAATCGAGCCGCCTGTCGGGCATGAGGTAAACGCTCCGCAGAGGATTCCATCCCAAGTCACCGGGTCTTGGTCTCGAAAGAGTTCTTTCGTATCGATCGTGCCTTGTCGATATTCCAATTCCCAGTCGCCACCCAAGCGAGCGTTGCCGGTCAGATCAACGCTCGCCGCGACATCGACTGCTGTCAGCGCGCGCAGGCCGTCTACCAGGTCACGGCCCGGGGCGGTCGCTGCGAGATCTCCGGCGTAGAACAGCAGATCACCGCTTGAGGCCAGTGCGTCGCCCCAATGCGAGATGTCGGCAGCGTAACCGGCCAGATTCAGCGAATTCAGCCAGGTGCTTCCCAGCTTGATCGCACCGCCGGAACCTTCCGTCATGAAGTGGATCGCACTGATTTCGTCGTATTGCGATAGCAACTCGCTGATCTGCTCCACTCCGTCTTTGTCCGCGTCAAGCGTTACGACGACCAGCTCGCGTTCCGTTCCCGATTGAGCCAACAGGTCGGCAAGCAAATCCTGATAGCGATCCACCGTGGAATCGACGACCACCACTTCCCGCACGGGGTTCAGTGTTTCGTTTGGGGGCGTTTCGGCGGAAACGACGGTACTGACCGACGCGTCCGCGCAGACCATAACGGTGCAACCCGCATCATCACCCGCGGAGGCGATATCGGAAATGGAAGTGTCCGCAGTCACCGTGGGGGCCACGATCGTCGTATCGACTTCGGGCAGCACTTGCGGAACAGGCAGCGGCGTCGCGCTAAAGAGCAATCGTGGTTCCAGCTCATGCAGGTCCAAGACACGATCAAGCTTGGTGGTTTCCAGGAACGACCGCGTCAGTTCCAGAAACTTCTGCCGGTTCCATTCACTGGTGCGCTGCAATCGACGACGAATCCATTTTCTCATCGTGGTCCATCCTTCAGCCGATGCATCTTGCGGAGGCGCGCAGGCGCCAACGGTCCGATTATCGGAGGAGTTTGCGATGCGGGGTGCATCGCGCCGGCGGGGGGAACTTTGCGGGTCGCTGCGACGGAGTGGGCTAAGGAAAATATAGCACTGACAATCCGATCCGCTTTTTCGCAACCCGCACAATTACCGCAGCCTAAGCTAGAGTTGCCCTTGCCCTAACGTTAGGTTCGTTTCCCTCGTTGCAGCTTTCCGTCTTTCAAATTGCCTCATGCTTTGCGTAACCTCCGGTTGCGCCCGCCCGTGGCAATCGAAGCGGTCCAAGCGCTTGACCGAAACTTGACGGTCGTATGACTCGTGCCGACTTTCCGCTCTCAGAAAAATTTCCCCTTTGGCAGCATGTGCAATGCGGCCTCTTCGGCAGCGCGCGGCTCCCCTATCGACGCGAGTGGTGGACGGTCCAAACCGCGAAGCAAATGGCCGCTTCGCTCTCGCATCTTCCCACGGCAGAACTGGCGACACGCCTTCACGATCTGCGAGCCTCCGCGGAGACAAGCGCCTCGTTGACTCGCGATTCCATCGCGCTCCCCGCCATGGCGATCGTCATCGAAGCGGTGCGAAGGATTCTTGACAAAAACCTGTTCGATACGCAGCTTGTCGCCGGACTTGTGCTCGCAGACGGTTCGATTGCTGAAATGCAGACCGGCGAGGGCAAGACACTCACAACGCTGTTCCCCGCCGTTTTGCACGCGCTGCGAGGCAAAGGCGTGCACGTGATGACAACGAACGAATACCTCGCCGAGCGTGACGCGAAAACGTTGTCACCCGTTCTGGAAGCACTCGGACTCACTGCCGGTTGCATCCGCGCGAATTTCACGCCCGAAGAGAAACGGGAAGCCTATCGCAAAGACATCACCTTCGGTCCCGGATATCAGTTCGGCTTTGACTACTTACTCGACCAACTTGCCCTGACCCGCCAAGGCACTCAACCGCTCGGCAGCCGCTTCGCCAGCCTGCTGCTTGGGACCGACTCGAAGCAACGGGAACCGTTGCAACGCGGCTTGGCATGTGCCATCGTCGACGAAGTCGACAGCGTGCTACTCGATGAGGCCTCCACCCCCTTAATCATCTCCGAGCCCGGCGGTGCACAAAGCGCGCAACTCATTCTGCTCGCACGGGATATCGCCGAGCGGCTTGAAGTGGAAAAGCACTATCGTCGAGATAGCGAGTCGCGACGAATCTGGCTCACGACCGACGGAATCCAATTGGTGCAAACGACGTTGGACGATGCCGAACGTCAGCAGTTGGACCGACCCTGGGACCAATACGTCGTGCAGGCGTTGCAAGCGGCTCATGTCCTGCAGCGCGATGTCGACTATGTGGTTCGCGACCGCGCCATTCACCTGGTCGACACCCACACGGGACGCATTTTTTCCGACCGCACCTGGCAGGAGGGATTGCACCAGGCAGTCGAGGCCAAGGAGCGGCTCGAACTCAGCCCCGCCCGACGCTCCGTCGCCCGTATCTCGCGACAGCGACTCGCCGGTTTGTATCAACATCTCTGCGGCATGACCGGCACCGCCTCCGGCAGCGAACGTGAATTCTGGCAGGTTTACAAACTGCCGATCGTGACGATCCCCACCCGTCGCCCTGTATGTCGCGTGGAGATCGAACCTCGTTTTTTCTCCGAAGCCGATGCGAAATACCGGGCCGTTGCCGATTCCGTTGCCGACATCCGCGCCACCGGTCGCCCCATCCTTGTCGGCACAAGAACCATCGCCTCTTCACAACGACTGGCCCAGTGCCTGGATGCGCGAGGCGTTCCCTTTCAATTGCTGAACGGCACGCAAGACGCTGACGAGGCAGCGATTGTCGCACGAGCCGGACAACCTGGCATGGTGACACTGGCGACCAACATGGCCGGGCGTGGCACCGACATCGGCCTTGGAGCCGGAGTCGCGGAGGCAGGCGGTTTGCATGTGATCTCCGTCGAACCCCATGAATCGCTCCGCGTCGACCGTCAACTTGCCGGCCGTGCCGCTCGCCAAGGTGACCCCGGCTCCTGGCAATGTTTTGTCGCGGCCTCCGATCCGCTGTTGGTAACCCATGGGCCCTCCATCGCGGATCAGATCAAGCGTGCGGCCGACAATCGTTGCGAGTCACGCGGCGGCTTCATGCCATCGATCCGGCTCTTGCAACGCGAGGTCGAACAGCAAGCTGCGCAGCGACGCCGGTTGCTGCAGGAGCAAGACGCGGTCCGTAACGATCTCAGCGAAGCGCTGTTCGCGTGACCACCTCGCTGCCGAGTTTCGAAAGAGGCCGGTACACTCTGTTTCTTCGATACGACCGACATAGGCCGTTTCAACGTAGGTGTCGCAAGCTACTTTGACGTTGACTTTTCGGAACAAGTTGGATTTGAGCGTCACTTGTTCGCATTGCGTAATCTATGTTTCATTACTGCCTGGAAAACTCCCGCCACGATTACTACGGGTTGAGCAACGCTTCGGCGCACCGCTCTTCCTCGTCAAACCTAAAGGTCAGATCCATGTTTTGGTTTCGCGAGCTAGCTCGACGCAACAGCGTGGGGTTCGCTCGTCACGCAAAGCGATGCTTGCTGGCCGCCATCGGTCTGCTCGGTGGCCTCGTGGTCATTGCGCCGGTCCGTACTCCGGCTATTGCCGAAAGCAAGCCCGCACCGAAGCCACGCACCGCGACGAAATCCGACCTCTTTGCTCCCAAGAAACCCCTGTCACTTGCCCTGGTTGGCGACGTGGAGGGAGTCACCGAACCGTATCGCCGCGTCGCGGTTGCCTGCAGCGAAACCGGCATCATCGAAACCCTGGCGGTGAATATCGGTGATCGAGTCGAAGCCGGCGCCTTACTCGCTTCCTTGGAGTCCAAGGAGCACCAGGCGGTGTTGGAACTCGCGAAACACCATGTAGGTTCAAAAGGACGGTTGGATGCCGCATTAGCAGAAGCCCAACTGCGGCACGCGCGACTAAGGAAACTGGAAGAACTCAGTCGAGACGGATTTGCACACGCGGACGAATTGCAACGTGGTCGCACGGAAGCAGACGTCGCCGACGCACACACGCGCACGATACTCGAAGATCAAAATGCCCGCAGCTTAGAGCTGAAAAAAATCGAGGCGCAGCTGGAGAACCGACAGATTCGCGCACCACGTTCGGGCGTGATTGTGGAGATCCTCAAACAGCCGGGAGAGTTTGTCGCGCCGGTCGACCCTCAAGTCATCGTCCTGGCCGTACTTGATCAGCTTTTGGCGACGTTCTCCGTTCCGCAGGAACACACTCTGGAAATGAAGAACGGCGATCGCATGTACGTTCGCTTCGATGGGATGCTCGATCCGGTCGAAGGTCGCATCGAAGTGATCGCCCCCACGATCGACGCGGAGAGCAACACGCGTCGGATTCAAGTACTGATCAAGAACCACGACTACAAGTTGCTAAGCGGCGCCCGTTGTCAGCTCGAACTTCCACACGGAGATCATGGAGCAATTCCGTGACCACAACTCCTGTCTCCGCCGCGGCGCCGCCGGACTCCGCAGTAGCCAGCGGGAATTCTCATCGAACTACGGCGATCGGATCAATCGCCCAATTGATAGCGGTTTCCGACGCGTTCTTGCGAAATGCGGACTCGAGCGAACCGTGCGATGAAAGAGCAGGCCGCGAGCGCATCCTCCGACATGTAGTCGCCCATAGCCGTGCCCTATCCGCCTTTTGCCTGCAGCGGCTCGACGGCCAATGGACGCTGGACTCCAAAATCATCGCATCTCATCGTGTCGGCAAGGAACCTGCCGAACCCGTTTTACGAGCCGCGGCACAAGCGGCCGTCGAGCAACATCAGGCGATACGAAGTATCGTTCAGGCAGGAACGCAAACACACATTGTTTGCCTCGCCCCGATCGCTCATGAACCGAACGAAACCATCGTGTTGGGCATGGAATGGGAGGCTGGCAGCATTGATCCCGAGACGACGCTTGCGGTAACGCAATTCGCGGCGGTCGCTCTCGCACGAAGCCGCCCTTCACGCGGCGAGATCGAGGCGCAGCGGGCCACGTGGCAATCGGCAGCTTTACTGGAACTGATTGCAAACCTGCAGAACGCAGGCTCGTTCGACGCAGCCGCCAACCTGCTCGTCGATCAACTCCGAGATTTTTTTCGCGCAAATCAAGTCATCCTTGGCTGGATCCGTTCCCCCGGCAAACCTTGTCAGACCTGCGCGATCTCCGGACTCAAGGACTTCGATCGCCAATCGCCTCGGACGCTGGCAGCTGAGGCCGCATTGACGGAACTCGCCATGCAAACGGACGACGTCATGACGCTTCGTCGAGGGGACCCACCGATCGCGGCTACCCTTGCGATGGCGAATCTGCGAGATCAATCGAGTTGCGAATCGCTGTTCGGTCATCAACTGATCCTGGATGGGCAGACCTGCGGCAGCCTGCTGATCCTCGAGGACCACGAGAGCACGTCGCAACCGGATCCCCGACGCTTTCTCGCGGCGGCGGCACCTTTGATTGCCGGTTGTCTGCGACAGTTTTCGAAGTCCGAACCAAGCCGGATCACCAAGTTCTGCCGCAATCTGATTCCCGACAGTCAAGCCGGCCGGCGCCTCGCATTCGGAACCGCCGCTGCGGCTTCCCTGGCCATGTTCGTGCCATGGTCTCATCGCGTGGCTGCACCGGTCCGTTTGGAGCCGGTCGAACGACGATTCGTCGCCGCGCCGTTCGCAGCGACACTCGAACGCGCATTCGTGGCGCCGGGCGACGAAGTCGAAGAGAATCAGGTTTTGGCCCGGCTCGACGGTCGCGAGCTCGAATGGGAACTCGCGGGGCTGGAAGCGGAACTTCAGCGTGCCGAGAAACAGCGGGATGTCGCCATCGCGCGCCGCGAGTCGGCCGCCGCGCAACAAGCGCAACTGGAGTTGCACCGCCTCGCTTCGAAGCGCGAATTGCTCGCGTATCGCATCGAAAATCTGGAGATCCGCAGTCCGCTGGCCGGCGTGATCGTCACCGGCGATCTTAGCAAAGCCCAACATGCCCCGCTCGAAGCGGGACAGCGTCTCTTCGAGGTCGCTCCGCTGCAGGCAATGGTCGCCGAAATCGCCATTCCTGAGGCCGATCTCCCTTACGTCCAACGCGGACAACAAGTTGAACTGCGAATCGATTCAAATCTCGACACGTCCTGGCGCGGCGCGATCGAAAGTATCCGTCCTCGCGCCGAACAACGCGACGGTCAACAAGTGTTTGTCGCCGAAGTGTCCCTCGATAACACGGCCAGTCAGTTGCGGCCGGGGATGAGTGGCGTCGCTCGTATCACCTCCCGATCCCAGCCCATCGGATGGATCCTCTTTCATCGTCCGCTGGAGTCGTTGATTCGTCTGTGGGGTTGGTAACGTGACGAATTCCGTTGACTATCGCGTACAGGAACTGCTGCGAATGCAGCCCGTCTTGCGGCGCGACCTGGTATTTACGCCCTGCAGCGGCGCGAGCCCGTATTATCTGATCGAGGATCCGGCGCGCGGCAAGTTTTTTCGCATCGGGCAGGCCGAATATACGCTGATCTCCTTGCTCGACGGACAACACTCGGTGGAAACGCTGTTGCGAACCGGAGCGGCAAAGCTCGGCGCGGAAGCATTCACCGAAGCCGAAATCGTCGGTATCCTGCATTGGCTTACCAAAACGGGATTGCTGGAATCGCGACGGCAACGCGATCAAGACGCGACGAAGCCATCGTCGCTCGCCCCTGCAGCGAACGCCTCCCGAGCGGCTCGCTTCAACCCGCTGATCTTTCGCGTTCCGATCTGGAATCCGCAAAAGTGGTTCGCCCACTGGACGCGCGCGATGGGGTGGATCTTTGAATCGTGGTGCGTATCGATGTGGGCCGCCACGGTGCTGTTCGCGGCCCTGACTTTGCTCGCCAATCGCTCGAAACTGCTGGCAAGCGGTGACGGCATTTTTTCGCTCGACCGCGGCCTGTGGCTGGGAGCCTGCTGGCTGGCGTTGAAATTTGTGCACGAAACCGCACATGGTATCGCCTGCGTCCGCTACGGTGGGACGGTGCAACAAGCGGGTGTCGTGATCGTGCTGGGTGCGCCGATGCCGTATGTCGACGTGACATCGTCCTGGCGATTCCGATCGCAGTGGCACCGCATGATTGTCGCCGCGGCCGGAATGTATGCGGAATTGTTTGTGGCCGCCTTGGCTGCCCTCGTCTGGAGTTGGACCCGGACG
>JBJOLO010000139.1:0-3850 GCA_046045565.1 Planctomycetota bacterium
GTCAACAGACGTGGTGATTGGAGGGTATGCACCAATGTGGTCTGCCACTCCAAGTTTGATTGTGTGTCTGAGTTGTGCCTGGGCTGCGGTCAGCGACCTTCGGCGTTTTCAGATCCGCAACAGTGTGACTTATCCGCTGTTGTTGTCAGGTCTGGCGTTTCGATGGGTGGATGCTGGCCCGCCCGGGCTGGCGTCGAGTCTGCTTGGTGTGTTGTCCGGCGTGCTGCTGCTGCTGTGGCCCTATCTCCGCGGAGTGATGGGCGGTGGCGACCTGAAGTTGCTGGCTGCGGTAGGCGCATGGATCGGTCCGCATCATTTGTTTGAAGTCGCCTTGGCGACCGGCGTGCTCGTCGGCTGTTACTCGGCGGTCGTGCTGATAAGCCGAGGCGATTTGGGAAAGACGATTGGCAATTGCTTTCGTGGTAGTGAGGCGAAGCTGAGGATGGAGACGGAGGACGGGACGGCGCCCGCAAGCGTGCGGAATGAAATCCAAAAGCCTGATTGTCGCAAACGATTGGTGCCGGTTGCCGCCATGATGGCGATTGCCGTAGTGGTGATCGCAGTGATGAGGTGGCCGTTATGAGTCGTGGCTTGATGTGGTCGCGGCTGATTTCTCAAGAGGTCGCTGACCCAAGATAAAGGGGAGCGAGTCATGAGTATCCGTTCCATAACCGTCGTGTTGCTTTCTATTTTTTGCGGCGCCTCCGCCGTGATCGGAATCAATCGCCTGTCGCAGTATCGTCAAGAGTCTGCGATGAAAGTGACGGCAACCACCCCCATCGTTGTCGCCGTTGCGGATATTCCCGCGGGAAGAGTCATCAAGCAGGAATCGTTGGCGATGAAGCAATGGCCCAACGAAATGCTTCCCGATGGGGCAATCAAGACCTTGGATGATGCGGTCGGTCGAACGACCCTCAATCCGGTTTTCGTGGGCGAACCGTTAGTGACCAAACGTGTAGCCGCGCCGGGCGTCGGGCCAGGATTGTCCGCGAGGCTGAAAGTGGGCGAACGGGCCTATACGATTCAGTGCGCGCAAGCCAAGTCGAATGTGGCGGGATTTATCGCGCCCGAAAGCCTTGTCGATGTCAACTTGACGTACAAGTCAAGCCAGGCGGATGAGGCGGGCGGTGTCTCCTCGTTCGTGCTGCTCCAAGCGATTACGGTTCTCGCAGTCGATCAACACTCCGATGCGATGGGGCAACGATCGCAAGCGGATTTGCAACGAGTGAGTTCGGTCACGTTGCTGGTAACACCGGAACAGGAGAGCATCCTGGCGCTCGCGCAAGATGTCGGCACCCTCTCGCTAGCACTTCGCAATCCGGAGGACACCGAGATCGTCGATACGCAAGTTGCGACCTTTGCTAAGATCCGACTCGCTCAAATGATGTCGTCGGAGCAGGGGCCGGCGAGGGGTGAAGTCACCCAGGCCGCTGCGACGCTACCCGAAGTTTCCAGCACACCGAAGCCGGTCCCGTCAGAGGCCGTTGCGGCCGCAGAGGATGCCACTCGCGAGGATGCATCGCGTCCAACGCGAAAGCCGCGACCTGCTGTCATCCACACACTCCGCGGCGGCTCGCATGGATATGTCCAAATTGATTTCTCGCGTTAGCAAATGGACTCCCTGATCTACCAGCGTGGGGATAGCTTGCTCATTCTTTACCGCTTCGCCGACTAGCCCATCTTGTGTCGAGCAGGCTTCCCCTTCCTTCGGAGTCATCTCTCCCTGGCAGGGGTAGACTCCGCAGTTCGCGATGTCGGCGGGAAGTTGCTCGAACTTTTTTCAATTACGGCGGATTAATCAAGGTTTTGCTTGAGATCCGCTGCGCCGATGTCGATCGAATGACGGTGTTAAAGTTTCACGATTGCGCAACCTTTGCGGATCGTACCGGACGAATCTCCCTGACCATCGGAAGGTTGACGATGCAGGCTCATTTCCACAGCGTAGTTCGCAACGGTCGTTGGTGCATGACCAAGTGCATGCAGCCGGTCGCACTCATTTCTGCGATTGTTTGCTCCACGATGTTCGGAATTTCCGTCGTCGGCCAGGAGAAGCCTGGCTCGAAGGCCGAACTGCCGCGAAAAGCAGGAGGGCTTCCGATCGCTCGACCGCTGGTGCCAGTCCTGGAGCCTCGCCCGAGCGCGGGCGCGGGCGACGGGGCTGAGTGGCGCGGGAGCCGGAAAGGGGAAGAGGCCGAGCCGATCGCATCGTTCATCGACTCGCTGAAGGGCAACGACGCGGCCATTGAAGTGGTCGTGGGACAAGGGCGACTCCTGACAACCCGTCGCCCGATCGCCAAAGAAGACGGTGTCGCGCTCATTGCGGTTGGTGACCCGACGATACTCGAATTCGAGGTGCTGCCGAACCCGCAAATGATTCGGATCATGGGTCGAAGAGCTGGCGTCACCGACCTGACGATTGTCACGTCGGACAAAGAAACATTCGCCTTCGAGGTACACGTCGGCTACGACTTGGATCTCTTGCAAGCACAACTCCGGCAGTTGTTCCCCGAGGCCTCATTGAAACTGGCCCAGATCCGTGACCATCTGGTCGTGGAGGGGCAAGCTCGAAGCGCAACGCAGGTCGTCGCGATCGAGAGCTCCATTCGCGCTTACTTGGAGTCGGTTCAAGGCAATGCGGGTGCCAGCACGGCTGGTGCCGCTGGTGCATCCCCCGACGCCGCACCAGCGGATGTGGGAGCGCAGGGCGAAGAAGGGGCCGCCTCCAACGGTCAACGCGGTGAAGCGGCAATGCAGGGCAATGTGGGAAGTGCGCGACAAGAACGAGGCAGTGGCCCGTGGGGATCGGTCTCTGTGCCGAAGGCCCGAATCATTAACCTTGTCCGTGTGCCCGGCGTTCAGCAAGTCCTGTTACAGGTTCGGGTCGCGGAACTTAACCGAACGGCGGCGCGAGAAATCGGTGCCGACTGGTTGATCGGCACGTCGAATGGAGGCCGAGTGGGTACGCAGATTGGCGGTGCGACGGTCAAAGCTGCGGGACTTCTCAATCCACCGACGGGTGCGGGCGGAGCTGGGATTGGACCTGGGTTCCTAAGTTCGGCGTCGAGTGAACTCGGGCTTTCCGGTTCCTCGACGGCGTTCGCCATTTTCCCGAGCGCCGATGTTGCCATGATCTTGCGAGCGTTGCGTAAGAATAATGTGCTGTCGATCCTGGCTGAGCCAAATCTGGTAACGATGAGCGGCCATCAGGCGAGCTTTCTGGCGGGCGGTCAGTTTCCTGTACCCGTGCCGCAGGGTGCCGGCGGCGTGACCAATAACGTGACGATCCAATTCAAGGACTTTGGTGTGCAATTGAATTTCGTGCCGTACATTCTCGGCGACGAACGAATTCGGCTCAACGTTTCACCTGAAGTGAGTGCGATCGACCCTTCGTTGGGAACGACGTTGGTTGTGGGCGGTGATCCGGTGCCGGGCGTTAGCACGCGAAAGCTGAACACGACCGTCGAATTGCGGCAAGGACAGACGCTGGCCCTTGCCGGCTTGATGCAAGTGACGATGGATGCAAGCACGTCGCGCATTCCCGGCCTGGGGGATCTGCCCTACTTGGGACCGTTCTTTAGCAATACCACGCAGCGTCGCATTGAAAAAGAACTGGTCATTCTCGTATCACCCTACTTGGTCAGTCCGTTGAACGAAGACGAAGTGCCATGCCTGCCAGGCACCGAGGTGAAGGATCCGACGGACGTCGAGCTGTACCTGTTGAATCGTATTGAGGGGCGAACGGGAGCCGAGTTCCGATCCACCACCGCGTGGGACAGTCCGTTTCGCCGTCGGCGTCTCGAGACACAAACGATGAGCGGTCCGATCGGTTTCTCGCCGTAGTCTGTGTCGC
>JBJOLO010000145.1:0-6029 GCA_046045565.1 Planctomycetota bacterium
GTTTAACGGCATCTTGGAAGAACTGCTCTTTTGCCGCGTCGCGAAATTGCCCCAAGGCTACGCCGTCCCTCGCGATGGATTCGAGCAGATCAAACAAGGTCAGATCTGGCGGCTGATTACACCGATTTTTGTGCACTTCGGTTTGATGCACCTGGCCATGAATCTACAAGGGCTGTATGTGCTGGGATCTGCCATCGAGCATCGTCGAGGCACGGTCAAGTTTGCGATGATGGTGTTCTCCATCGCCATCGTCAGCAACGTGTTGCAGTACCTGTCCGGTTTCTGGTGGCCGCCTCATCAACCCAATCCGCTCTTTGGAGGCATCTCCGGCGTAGTCTTCGGATTGTTCGGCTACGTCTGGATGAAGACCTGGTTTGATCCTGAAGATGGCATGGTCCTGCATTCGACTTCCATTTTCCTCTGCCTGCTGTTTTTCGCGCTATGCATTCTGCGGGACATTCCCATGCTGTCCAGTAATTTCAGCGGGATGCTGCCGCACGTCGCGAACACCGCCCACGCTGTCGGACTCGTGATGGGTGTCCTCTACGGGTATGTTGGATCGCGTCTTCGCCGACGGGCCTGAACCACGACTATGTCCGAACGTTTTTTTGTCGAACAGCCAATCGTCGATGACGCGGCGGAACTTCAGGGCCCGGAAGTGCATCATCTTGCGCATGTGTTGCGAGCCCGTGTTGGCGACGAGGTCACAGTTTTCGATGGAAGCGGCGCAGAATTTCAGGCGAGAATCGAACGCATCGATCGCTCCCGTGTGATGCTCGCGATCGTCGAGCGGCGCGAGATCGATCGCGAACTTGCCTGTCCGTTGACGATCGGCGTTTCGTTGCCGCGAGGCGATCGTCAAAAGTGGCTGGTAGAGAAACTGACGGAGCTGGGGGTGACGCGGATTGTTCCGTTGCTCGCGAAGCGGACGGTTGCAGAACCCGGATCCGGTGCACAGGAGCGGTTGCGGCGCGCAACCATTGAAGCGGCCAAACAGTGCGGACGAAATCGACTGCCGGAACTCGCCGCACCTTCCAGCCCTGCGGACTATTTCTCCTCAACGCCAGTCGAAAGTGCCCGTTGGATTGCACATCCAGGGGCGCCGACCATCGATCTCAACGCGATGGTGTTGCCCTCCCAACACGCAGCCGGATCATCGAGCAAGCGGGAATCCTTCTTGGCGATCGGTCCCGAAGGCGGCTTCACGGATGAGGAGGTGCAACTTGCTCTCCAGGCCGGATGGCGACAGGTCGGATTGGGAAGGCGGATTCTCCGCATTGAGACGGCGGCGGTTGCCTTGGCTTCGTTGTTCGCTTTGGCGTCCGAGTGATCGACGGTTGGTCAGGCGAACGATGCGCGTACGGCATCGACGGTTGATTCGTAGCCGCTGCCGACAGCTCGCAAGCAGAATTCACGGGTGGAATCTTCCACGTGCTCGATGCGAATCTCCAGATGATTTGCAGGCAGGCATTGAGGGAAACGGTCTGCCCATTCGATTAAAACGACACCCGGCGATTCGAATGCTTCCTCGGGACCCAGGTTCCAGAATTCCTGTTCGCGGGTGAGGCGGTAGAGATCGTAGTGCTGGATGATGCGGCTGCCGTGGTATTCCTGGCAGAGCACGAACGTGGGGCTGACCACTTCTTCGCGACTGACGCCAAGCGCTGCGGCCAGTCCTTGGACGAAACGTGTTTTACCCGCCCCCAGGGTACCCACGAGCGCGATCACGGCGGTGTCGGGCAAAGCCGTAGCGATCGCTTTTGCCAGGCGATCAGTGTCGTCGGGGGAATGGGACCGCCAGCGAAAGTCGTTCATTTTCCGAGTCGAGTCGACCATGCTTCGCGGACGGTCGGATTCACAACACAGCCTTCGGGCCAGGTGCCGGTAAGCAACTTAACAAGGCACTCTGCGGCAAGCGTCCCCATCGCGTCAAGCGCCGTTTGGTCGATGCCGCCCAGATGCGGGGCGAAAACGATGTTGTCCAGTTTTCGCAGCGGGCTATCCGGCGGCAGCGGTTCCACTTTGCACACATCCAGTCCGGCGCCGAACAGGTGGCCGCTCCGCAGCGACTCGTAGAGCGCAGCCTCGTCAACCAATCCGCCGCGCGACGTATTGATCAGCACCGATCCCGCACGCATCTGTGCGAGCGTCGAGGCATTGATCATGTCGACATTCTCGCGGGAGCACGGCAGGTGCAAGCTGACGATATCGGAACTGCGCAGCAGTTCCGGGAAGTCGCAGAGTTTGATGCCATGGCGAGTTGCGAATTCGCAGTCGGGGAATGGATCGTAGGCCAGGACACTTAAACCGAGTCCTTGGCAACGCGGGACCATCGCTTTGCCAATGCGGCCCAATCCGACCAGTCCGATGGTGTTACCGGCGAGTCGGCGTGGACAGTCTCGCCGCCAGATGCCATCGCGGATTTCGCGATCGCGCCTGGCGACATCACGAAAGACGGCCGTCAGCAGCGAAATCGCTTGCTCGGCCACAGAGTGCTCATTCGTGCCGGGGGTGATCGAAACGGCGACACCATGTCGTGTGGCAGCCTCGACGTCGATCGCATCGTAACCAACGCCGACTCGGGCTACGGCTTTCAATCGCGTTCGCTGAAACACTTCGTCGGTGTAGTTCTCGACGCTTGCTATCGTGCCGTCGATTCCTTGCAGTTGCTGAATAAATTCGTCAGCACTTTGTGTCGTGCAGTCGCCCTTGGCGATCACGTAATCGATTCCCGCCGCTTCGAGAATCGGACGCCAGGGACCGTTCCCATCCTGATAGACGACTGGGGTAATGAGAGCGCGGGGCATACGACACGGTTCCTTCGTAAAGTGGATTCGAGTTGGCGGGGTTCGAAATGCCGGAATTCGATCTGGTGAATTGCTACGGAGAATGGTGTAAACTTGAGCCCTTCACGAACGCGAGTCGAACGAAGAGCACGGGCTCTTCGCGTCGAGTCGCCGCTTGGTTGCAGTTCGCAGGATCCATCACCCTATGCAAATTCTTCGATTCGTCAATGCGAGTGGACAGATTCAATACGGCGCTCAGCACCTCGACGGCCGTGTCACGACCGTGGAACTCGATTGGGCTACCGGTTTTCATGACACAGGCAGAACCGCCATGGTTGCGAAACGGCTTGCCCCTGTTGCCCCGACCGCGATTTACTGTATCGGACTGAATTACCGGCGGCATGCCGAGGAAGGGAAGCAGCCGATCCCCGAGCGTCCGGTGTTATTCATGAAGGCGCCGACGGCCGTCCAGAACCCCGGCGATCCGATCATGCTTCCGCGCAAGCTGCGCAGCGATGCTACGGATTACGAGTGCGAACTGGCTGTGGTGATCGGACGCACGTGCAAGAATGTGTCCCGTAACCACGCCCTGGAGTATGTTCTGGGCTACACCTGTGCGAACGATGTCAGCGCCCGCGATTGGCAGATTACCTGGGGCGGAAGCCAGTGGTGCCGTGGCAAGACGTTCGACACCTTCTGCCCGCTCGGCCCGTGCCTCGTCACCAAAGATGCGATTCCCGATCCGAACAATCTGGGGATCAAAACGATCTTGAACGGTCAGGTGATGCAGGACTGGAACACCAACGACATGATTTTCGACGTGCCCACGCTAATCGAGTTTCTCAGCGGCAGCACCACCTTGCTTCCCGGCACCGTGATCCTGACTGGTACCCCGCATGGAGTTGGAGGGGCCCGCAAGCCTCCGGTGTTCCTGCAGCCCGGCGATACCGTCACGGTCGAAATCGATCGGATCGGTGCGCTCACGAATCCGGTGATCGAAGAATTGGTGGAGTAGGACGTAGTATGCGGTCATCGCGATATCTGCTCCTCGGCGTCTTCTCGTTCGCGGCGATGGTGGTCATCGCCGCGGAGAAGAAACCGCCGGTCGGTACCGTGCAACGGCTCGGCGATCGATCGGATCTCGCGGTGGCACGTGGGTGCGCGTCTTCGATTAACACGCTGAAGGAATCCGTGAGTGCGTCGTCCACGGCGTCGTCGACGGCCCCGGGCGGGGCTCGGGACGGAGATCGTTTTGACGTCGATCCGCAGCACATCTGGCGAGGCGACGCACAAGCGAAGCAGTGGATCTGGGAGGTTGTCTTCGATTCGCCGGTGGAAGTGGGAGCGATCCTGCAGATTCATGGCGATGACCGCACCATCCTGCAGAATGCGCCGCGCGATTACGTCTGGAAAGTGCGAGTGGACGATGGAAGCTGGCAAAGCCTGGACACAACGCGCGTGAAGGGGGAGCGTCGACTGGCGCGGATCCATCGCCTGCCTGCCGCGCGTCGCGTGACCGGTTTGCGCATCGTCATCGATCGCGCGACAGGTGATGTACCCACGCTGCGTGAAGTGGAATGGTTCGCCGATCCGCAAGCATCCATCGACTACCCGCCCACGGCGATCATCGTCAGCACGCTCGATGTTCCCAAGCTGCCCGGGCCGATTAACGGCTTTATGACGCTGGCAAAGTCGTGCTCCGGATTCGAGTCACTTGACTGTCAGCAGGTGTGGCTCAACAGTTTTGACGAAGCTTTTTTGGCGATCGAGCCTTATCCGCTATGCGGATTCATGACAGGCAATTTTCGCGATTGGTGTGAAGTGCCGCGTGAGCCCTGGCGCGGTACTCAGGAAGTGCTGAAGCACGGCAATCTGCCGATCTGGGCCGCATGCGGCGGCGCACAGGGTCTGGGAATCCTCGCGGACGTCGGTGTCGATCAACCGTGGGATTGTCCGCACTGTCGCGATCCCCTGCATCCCAAGCTCCGCATCTATACGCACATCGGACATACGGCGGAAAAGAAGTGCGGGGACTACTCAGGTTGTGTTGGCGAGCGAGGCAAGTTCGCAGTGTTGCAGCTTGCGGCCGATCCGGTGTTTGAGGGACTGCCTCGCGAATTCCCGATCATGGAGAGCCACATCGGTCAGCTCGACTATGTGCCTCGCGGCTGGACACAGATTGCCACCCATGGCACTGGAGGTCTGACGAAGATGCAGTGTATGCGTGTGACCGACCGGCCGATCTATGCCGCTCAATTCCACATGGAGATGGATGGCACGCCTGAGACGTCAAAGGTGCTCATGGGGAATTTTCTGAAAGTGGCGCGCGCCTGGGGCGGTTATAATCCGCACGCAAAACTACTGCCCGGTCCGCAGCGGTTCGAGTAGTACCGGCGATTCGATTCGGCTTCGTTGCGTTGCGCACGTTGTTTTCAAGTGTGCCGAGTCGATCGGCTCTCTGCCGAGTTGCTTGGGCGAGTGTTCGGTGCCAACAAAAAAGGCCTTCCGGGAATCCCGAAGGCCTTTTCGATTTGCGGGGTCCATCGCGACGTTGGCGTCGAGGGAACCTGTGCTCGGATTCGGTCAGCTGGTCCGGTAAGTCGGGCCGGAGTAGCCAAGGCCCGACGTACCGGTTAGGCGTTACTAGAATCCACCGCGTGCGGCGCCCATGCTTGCGGCGGCACCGCCGATCGCCTTGATCACGCCTTGCTCGATTTCCAGGCGGAAGACCGATCCGCGAGTCACCGAGCGATTCGTGATCCGTACGTGATCCTTGCCATTCGTCTGCGCCAACGCATCCGCGATCCGCTGGACGTTCGGGTCTTCACTCGTGTTCGCGGCAAACTTCAGGATCGGAGCCAGCGCCAGCGACATGTTCATCGGAATCGCCGTCTCGTTTTTGGACGAGCCCGCGTTCTCGATCGCCTTCTTGATTGCCTTGATACCCTCTTCTCCGAGGGCGACGTACATACGGTCCTTGCCAATGCCCAGGGTCACTTCCAGGTTCTCGCCGAAAATATCCTGTACGTTTTCATCTGCTCCGTTCAGCGGCACCGAAACCGTATGGAAATTCACACCCTGGAAGGAACCGACGTTGAGCTTAGCGCCGTCGAAGCCGAATTTGGTCTTCGCGGTTTCCACGATCTTCTTTACGCCGCTTTCCAGCTTGGTGGCATCGGTCAGCAATCCACCGGCGACCATTTCGAATTCGTCATCGTCCAAGTTGATCGCGGTGCTGATATC
>JBJOLO010000166.1:0-4988 GCA_046045565.1 Planctomycetota bacterium
CGATCCGCCAGGTTTTCCAGTTCATGCGGATCCGTTTGGGTGTCGAACAGTTCTTCCACCGGCTTTGCTTCGCGAAAGAACAGCGATGCCGGGCCGCTTAGTTTTCCTTCGGCGTTCCTGCGACGCATTTCTTTCATGGTCGGCATCTGGTTCATGTAGGAAATGTTCTGCGCGTACCCCCGCTGCGGTGCGAAGTTCCGCAGGTACTTGTATCGCTTATCGCGTACCGACCGGATTAGGTCGTAGGTTTCATCCATCCGGTCGCGGTGCCCAAACACAAATTCACGACCTGCGTTCGAGGCGGTTTCATCGTCCCCCGTGATTGCGATTTCGATTGGCGGCAGAATGCGACCATGCAAATGAGGCGATCCCGTTGTCCCGGCCAGCCGCAACATGGTCGGAGCTAAATCCAGTAGACAAACAAGGTTTTCGTAAACGGCACCCGGCTTGAGTTTTCCCGGCCAGCGAATGAGCAGCGGCACATGGACCCCCGAATCGTACAGCCAGCGTTTACCCCGAGGCAGCCCTTGGCCGTGGTCGCCCCAGAAGAAAACGATCGTGTCGTCGGCGAGACCATCGGACTCCAATTGATCCAGGATCACACCGACTTGCTGATCAAGTGTCGTCAGCAGGTCGGCGTATCGGGCCCAATCCCGCCGAGTCACCGGCGAGTCGGGAATGTAGGGCGGTAGATTCGCCTTCGCGGGATCGTGCATGGTCTCCGAAAACCTGCCTCGAATCTGACTCTCATGCGTGGTCGTGAGATTGATCACGCTAAAGAAGGGCTGTCCTGCGGCGCGTCCACGCCAGTCGCGTGATTGCGGGCTGTTCTCGTCCCACGCAGCCTTGGGCGGCGGAAAGTTGTAATCTGTTTTCGACCGGTTGGTACACCAGTAACCTGCTTCGCGCAGGTATTCTGGAAACACTTTGACATTCGACGGCAGCATGATCTGCGACCGCATGTGCTGGCTGCCAATCGCAATCGGGTACAGACCGGTGATCAATCCGGAACGGGAAATCGCACAGACACCCGCATGCGTAAAGCAACGCGTGAAACGCATTCCTTCACCTGCCAACCGATCCAGTCTCGGCGTGATCGCGTACGGATCACCATAACAACCAAGATTGGGCGAAATATCCTCCGCGCTGATCCAGAGAATGTTTGGCCGAGCCTGTTTTCCAACCGACTTTGTAAAGCGACTGACATCTTCGTTGAGAAATGCCTGGGAGAAGACCGAGTCGATCGGCAGGTTGGTGCGGGTCTTGTTCGGGTTGCGCTTGGTGGCGTCGCTTCGAGTCTTCTGCACGGTTTGATCATCCGTCGATGTCGACTCCGGGACAGCGCGAATTCGACGCAGTGCCTCGTTGCAAATATCCGCAATGTGGTCGGCCCGACGTTTCGCTGCCTGCTCGAGCGCCGGGATGGCAGCTTCGGCTGCGGGGCCGATTCGAGCCAGAAAATCCGCTGAAGCGTTCCACACGCCGCGACGCTCATCCATCAGTCCGTCAAGCAACGTAGGCAGGCCTTCTTCGACCCGACTGAGCCGACACAATGCATACGCTGCGGCGATCCGAATACCAAGTTCTTGCTCAGTGACCATCCTACGCAGCGGTTCGATGGCTGGCGATGCTGGACCTCCGATATTACCAAGCGCGCCGATATCACCTAGCGCGCTTGCCGCCCAGTATCGCAACACCGGATCCTCGGCATTCAGCACACGGGTCAACTCGGGGACCGCCCGTTCGCCGAACGCACCCACAGACAACACCGCCCGACGTCGGACGACCGGTGATGTGGAACTGAGTTGCGACGACCATTCCGTCAACGATCGCCCCGCCACCGTTTCTCCACCGCAAAGCGTCTCGCACACCAGCCCCGTGAGGATGGGTATCCAAGGAACCATTCCGCACAAAACTCGCTTCCGAAGCCGATTCAATGTGAACATTCGTCTTCCACCGTTGGACTTTCGACTCTGGACTCTAGACTTGCCCTTTTGCAGGTGGGCGTTGGGATTGCGACGCATGATTATCGGCAGACGGCCGAGGGTAACCAAGCGGGGCAAACCCGAGAACTCCGCCGCGCGGGCCGAAATGAGGATCGATCCGCGGCCGATGTGAGCGCCAACAAAAACGAAACGACTCGCAATGAGTGACGACCGGGCGACGACTCACAACAGGCTGCATCCCGTTTTACCTGATCCGAGCGCGTGTTGGGTCGGCGGTTGCAACAAGCCGTTCAGGTCGCGGGATTCGTGTAATGTCGCACGATGAAATCGTTCTGGATCCACAGCAGCTTTTGAAAGGCTCGCATGGTACGCAGTGTGGTCGGCGCGTCCAGAGACAGCCCCGCGATCGTTTCGGCGATCACATCGCTCAGGAATCCCATCAACGCGTTCATATGAACCAGCGGCACTTCGATCTCCGGATTGCCCGCTCGTGCCGTGTGAATCTTGCCCACCATATCCAAATAGGGCACCAACCGCACATCGCACTGACGCCCCAGGATTTGCATGAAGTACCGGACGAGGTGCTCTTTGCGAAACTGGAGTTGAGGGTGCGTAGCGGTGAGGCCGCCCAGTGTTTGCGGCGTGACACCGTCGTACCCCGACTGCTGCGGGACGAAATGCCGCGCCGTCGCATCTTGAGCCAGCAGTTTCTCGTACGTTTTGTCCACCATCTGCGGAATCAGCGGCCCGAGCTGGGGCGCGCTTGCCATTATCGTGGCGGCATCGTTGTTCGAAAAACCGATAAACTCGGCCAAATACTGGAAACGATAAGCCAAGTCCGTTTCCAACTGCTTTTCATCAATCGACTTCATGAGACTTCTTTCATGCCGATAACTGTACCAGTTCTGCGGGAGGCTCGGCCTCGGTCAGTTTCAAATCGAACCGTTCTTGAAGCATGCGAAATACATTTGGCGTGACGAATGCCGGCGGTACCGGTCCCAGACGAATCCCTTTGACGCCCAAGGCGAGCAGACTCAACAGCACCGCAACCGCCTTTTGTTCGAACCAGGAAAGCACAATCGACAGCGGCAAATCGTTCACGCCGCATTGAAAGGCTTTGGCCAAGCCGAGTGCCACTTGCACCGCGCCGAACGCATCGTTGCATTGGCCCATGTCGAGCAGCCGGGGGAGCCCCGCGACGGTACCGTATTCGTGGTTGCGGATGCGGTACTTCCCGCATCCCAGGGTCAGGATGACCGACTCGTGCGGCGTTTGCCGGGCGAGCTTGCTGTAATAATTACGACCCAGCTCAGCGCCGTCGCAGCCTCCGATCACGTAGAAACGCTTGATCTCGCCACTCTTCACCGCGGCGACAATCTTGTCCGCCAACCCCAGGATCACGCTGTGGTGAAATCCTATCGTCGATTGCCGGACGGGCTGCTCAGCGAGCGGCGGCAGACGCTTGGCCATTTCGATCACGGCTGAGAAATCATCGCCCCGGAGTCGCGTCGCGCCCGGCACCGCGGTGACCCGTGTCGTGAACAAACGATCCTTGTATGAATCGGGCGGGATCAGCACACAGTTGGTGGTCGCCACAATCGGGCCTGAAAAGGCGGGAAATTCCCAAAGTTGATTCTGCCATGGTCCGCCAACGTGGCCCGCGAGATGCGAATGCGCTTTGAATCGTGGATAACTGTGAGCCGGAAGCATCTCGCCATGCGTGTAAACATTCACGCCGTGACCAGCTGCTTGATCCAACAGATCGGACAGATCCACCAGATCATGTCCGGTGACCAGTATTCCCGGCCCTGCTTTGGTGCCCTCTTGAACGGTTGTCGGTTGAGGCGTTCCAAATCGTTCCCGATGGCCGGCATCCAACAATTCCATCACGCGCACGTTCTTATGTCCGCATTCCAGCACCAACTCCAGCAGGCTCTCCATGTCAAAGTTCACGTTCGTCACCGTCGCGAATAACGCCTCCTCGATGAATGCACTCACCGATTCATCGCTTTTACCGAGTCGCCTCGCGTGGTGAGCATACGCGGCCATCCCTTTCAAGCCGTACAGCAGAATCTCCTGCAACGACTGCATATCTGCATCCTTGCCGCACACACCAATCTCGGTGCAACCACGGCCACCTTGCGTTTGTTCGCACTGGTTACAAAACATGGAAAACTCCTGCAAATATGGTTTTGAAATGGAACGCTCCATAGTTCTGGATAATTACATCCAATTTTTGACAACCAAAACTCCCTCGAAGTCTTCAAGTCAACTCATGGATGGCATCGAGTGTACGCAAGTTGCGTACCATGGAACGCGACACCGTGCAGATCATCGGGCAGGAACGCGGGTCATGCCGGCATCACGCATAAAGAATTCGCCACCCGTGCGTCAAACATCGCCAAGCGGACGACGGTCGAAACGGATGCGAATTCGGATGCGGTGTGACAAACTTGCCTTTGAAGGCGATCGCTTTCGCACGCAATCGCGCATATCCGCGCGCGTTGGTCGCGAAATCGAGAACGGCGATTGCATCGAAAACGAGTCCTCGCGCGACGGACTACCGCGTGAGGCCCTCCGGCAAGGAGGGTAGTCGCTCTACGGAAACGACCTCGTGGTGAAACCAGGGCTCCACAGCACCTTTTTTATAGATAGCGGTTCGCCCGTGATAACCCGTTCCATCGACTTCGCGCCAGTCGCTATAGCGATAGACATCCTCCCGCCAGTCGAGCCGCACCAATCGAAAGGTCCCCGAATCAAAATAGAGATCCATGGGAGGATTCACAGTGCCGCTCGCGCGAAGGCCGAGCGTTTTTCGACTCCGCTCCTCCACACCGGGAATCGCTTCCAAGACCGTTTTCGGGTCGAGCAGCACACCGAGTGTCCAGCCCCACACTGCGAATTTCGCCGGCTCCTGTTTCCGATCTTGGCCATCGACCCACCAGTATTGTGGTGGCTCCAATACCGATTCCCGCGGCGTTGACTTCTCGGCTTCCGCTGCGACGGCGCCGGAATTGTATCGCTCTTTCATGCGAAACAGTT
>JBJOLO010000168.1:0-13096 GCA_046045565.1 Planctomycetota bacterium
GTTGGCAAGCTCGGAAAACGAGACGCAATCCAATTCGCGCACAACACCATCACCATGATCGCGCCGATAATCACTGCATTCACCCACCACGTGCTCCCCAGAACGACACTGGCTTTGCTGATGTTCTGAACTTCCAGCAACATGAACGCTGCACCCAGGAAGAAGAAATGCCAATGCGATTGCCTCCATTGGCCGAGGAGCGGCAAGGCATTCAATCGCCAAAGTCCTCCGAAGAACAGGCACGCCAGCATGCCCGCCAACAGAAAATACAGCGTAGGAATGCCGCGCGCTTCGAGATACAGGTAAGGCCAATCATCCGTGGCGACCTCGACAGCCGGATGTTCGATCGGTGTCGCGAGTTCCGCAACATTCGACGCGGCTTTGATCTTCCCGGATCCCTCGAAGGAAATCTCCCCCCGTACATCGGCCAGCGAAGTTCGCGATACGGCATTCCATTGCGCTAACAGCTGAAACAACTCGGGCTGGCGTTGGAGTTGATTGCGGATCCCCGTCAGATCGCCAGTCAAGAACATGCGGCCGCCCCAACCGTAACTGTTCTGCGGCACGGTGAACTCGATCGGCGTGGTCCCGAAGACTTCGGTAAGCGCGTGATGAATCCGGTCCCCAATGTAGGTCTTTTGCACTTCGAAACTAAGGGCCAGCACGCCGTCCTCTCGCAGCAAGGAGCGTGCTTGCTTCAGACTTTCGATGGTGTAGACGTAATGATCGAGTCGCGAATTGGTCATCGCGGACGTGGTGTGCGAATCGAGCAACCCGAACAGGATCACGTCAAACTTCTCGTTGCTGTTCGCCATAAACGAGCGGGCATCATCGCGCACGATCCGCACGCGACTCGAGTGGTAAGGCTGCTCCGGGTGAAATCGCTGGCCCATCGCAAGAATGACCGGATCGATTTCGACCGCGACTACTTCCTGCGCCCCGTTGCGCAGCGCACCCGCGACATCGTTGCCTGATCCGGCGCCAACGATCAAGACTTTGCGAGGCGTGTTATGAACAAGAAACGGAATATCGTACTGACTGAATCCCGCCATCACCGGATCGAAATGCTCCGGGTGGCCACTGACATTCGCCGGGCTCAGATCAACCATCCCCTGGTAGCCGGCATTGTTGACGTTAATCAGATACCTGCCGATCTGCCGGAAGTTGTATGCCTCTTCACGCGCTCCGTCGACCTCCTTCAGTGTCAGTTTCTGATACGGCGACCACCGCACATCGATCGCCGACGTGTCGATGCCGCTGATCCACGCGAACGCAACAATGCTCGTCACCAGTGACCATTCAATCACCTTCAGATTCCGAAAACCGCCCTGCAACGTGACATACAAAAGTCCCAGCGTCACGCACCATACCCACGGTGGCAACTCTGCAACGCTCATCGCAGCGAACAGCAGAATACCGACGAGGCTACCGAGCACATTCATCGTATACGCCCGTAGCACCTGCGGATGCTCGTTCATCCACCGTCCCAGTGCGCGTCCCAGCGGCACAAACATGCTCCACAGCAGCGTCATCAGAATCAAGGTCAACGTCATGCCAAGAAATACCTGGCCGATGATGCTCGACAAGGAATCCTCGGCCTGCTGTTCCCAAATCGTGAAATCGCTCATCGCACCCAGCAGCGTCGTAATCGAACCGAAGCCGGCACGGGTGAAAGGGATCGCCAGCAACAACACCAACAGTGCAGTTCCCCAGAGTGAACTCGCCAGCTGAAAGGGCTTACGGCTCGTCAGGCAGCCCATTCCCAATCCCAGGAAGCAAACAACGAGCACCGTATTTTGCAAGTATGCAAAAATCCGAATCTCGGTGCTCATCCAGCGGATCATCATCAGCTCGAGAAACAGTCCCAGCACGCTGATCCAAAACAAGGACCACTCGAGCCGATGGACGTTCGTGCCTTGCCGACCATGGTCGGAGACGGCCGAAGACGCTTCACTCACAGCCGACGACGATGTTCGATTCGATTCAGAATTGGCCGGGCGGCGCATGCTTTCGCTCCATTTTCATTATGCGGCGGGATGGCGACTCGCCGTGGCTCGGCGGACGCTTGCGGGGGCGGGGTTCAAAAGGCGGGGACGTATCTTGTCGAAACGTTTTGCGGAGAGCGATCCAGGTGGGCTAAAGGTTCATACGTCATGGCGGGCGACAGTCAAAAGGCGAGCGACAGCTCCCAGGCCGCTGCACATCTCCATGCCGCTGCAGGAAGTTTGATCGATTCGACTGGAATAATCCGACCCCGCGGCCATCCGCGGGTTGCTTGTCACCACGAGCACCGCCCTCCGCCGCAATCGGTCCCCCACCCCACCCGTCCCCCGAGTCGAATCCAAATCGAACTCGACAACTTGGAATCGATCGCTACGATTCTGAGGGGCAACCCGCACCGATCCCCAGCCCACACACGGTGGCCCCAGACCACGCACGCTTGCAACGACACAATGCTTTTTCCTGAAATCCGCTCCTATGTTTTTTTCCTGGTTCCGAACTCGACGAAGGCAACGCATGCTTCGTCAGCCATTTCCGCCGACTTGGCATTCCTATTTGGAGTGCAATGTCTTTGCGTACCGCGATCTCAAGCAGGCAGAGCAGCGTCGGGTGCAAGATGACTTGCGAGTGCTGGTCGCGGAAAAAAACTGGGAGGGATGCGGCGGACTGACGATCACGGACGAGATCAAAGTCACCGTAGCGGCGCAGGCCGCGCTCTTACTGCTGGGGATCGAGCACGACTACTTCCCCAAGGTGCTCTCCGTTCTGATTTATCCCAGTTGCTTTCTGGTCCCCGACCGAGTCGACGCTGATGATTGGCTTGTCGAGGAAGAGGACCACGCTCGACTCGGTGAAGCCTGGTATCGCGGCCCCGTGATATTGGCTTGGGATGAGGTGTTGGAAAATGGACGCGACCCCTCACAGGGCAGGAACCTCGTCATCCACGAGTTCGCGCATCAACTCGACTTTGAGGACGGACTCTTGAACGGCACACCGCCGCTCACCTCCCGCGCCAGCCACGAGAAATGGCGGGATGTCATGACCAGCGAATACGAACGGTTGATACGCGATGCTGAATCGGGTCGCGAAACGCTGCTCGACGATTACGGAGCGGAAGATCCGATGGAATTCTTCGCCGTCGCATCCGAATGCTTCTTCACGCAACCCGCAAGAATGCGAGCCCGACATCCGGAACTCTACGAGATCTTGCAGGAGTACTACCGTCAGGATCCGGCATCCCGCGAGACGAGGCAGTCGACCTGATGCGATGGCGGGACGCGATGATCCAACGTCACGCGAAGTTGACTGGGACGCGAGCACGACTTCGACTCGCGTATCGTGCGATGAAATCGTCGCCGTTAGCTTCCGACCGGAAGACTGCTCGAGGGCGAGGGCCCTCAGTGGCCGCTACCGCGTATCGGTATGGGACCAATCGTTTCGGTGGATGCACCGCCGACAACGGGCAGCGGCGGCAGCGACGTGGTGGCAGGTGCCGTTACGCGCTGAATCGGAAACTTGATGATGAACTGGGTGCCTTTGCCCGGCGTGCTTTCCACGCGCATCCGTCCTTGATGTGCTTCGATAATGTTGCGGCAGGCGGACAGTCCCAATCCGGTTCCACCACGACCACTCTCGTCCGGTCCCGTTTTCGTACTGTAGAACGGCTCGAAAATACGAGGCAGCTTTTCCGCGGGGATGCCGCATCCCGAATCGCGGATCGTTAGATCCACGGTCTGCGCCTGAGCATCGTGATCGACCTTGATCAACAGATTTAACAACACCTGCTGGATCTGATTGCCGATCGCCATGAAGTTCGGCACGTCGGCGAATTGCGTCTCTACATGAATCCGGTATTTGCTCATTTCGCGCTCGAGTAATACCAGTGATTCGGTGACCAGCTTGACCAGATTCGTCGGCTCAAAAGAAGACGAACGATTCCGAGCTACGCCCAAGACTGAATTCGTGATCTTGGCCGCACGCTGTCCGGCCGCCAGGATCTTTTCGAATGCCTTATCACGCGTCGCCTGGTCTTTGTGGCGAATTCCCATTTGCGCGTAATTGATGATCGTCATCAGGACGTTGTTAAACTCATGCGTGGTGGTACTGACGAGCTCCCCTAACGCGGCTAAACGCTGGGCCTGGGTAAGTTGTTGCTTCGTCAGTGCCAATTGCTGTTCGAGGCTGAGGTCCGCCATCCATCGATCCTTTTGCCGAAACACCTTCATCCCCCAAGGCTTGCCGATTTCCCGCTCTTCACGCGGCTTGCCTGGAAGAAATGATTTAACGTCTTGTGAGTTCAACAGTTGTCGATGATGAAGATCGACGAATCGAACTGGCCAACTGTAGCGGGACCGTTTATAATCCCGGCCAGTTTTTCGAAGCGGGGTAGGCCGATCGATTTCGCTAGCCTGTGACCGGGTAGCCCCGCCCGTGATCGTCATGGACATGGACGACTTAGGTAAGCTGGGATGCACACCGTCGATCAGCTCGAACACGCTCTAAGACTTGCGGAAAGGCTGGGCTTTCGAATCCGCCAGGAATGGTTGGGCGGATCGGGCGGCGGTGCCTGCGAATTTGGCGGTCAACGCTGGCTGTTTGTAGACCTCGCGCTTTCCGCCGTCGAACAGTTAGACCAGGTAATTCAGGCAGTTTCGGATGACCCCGCCTTGGGGTTGGTTCCGGTGCATCCTTCGCTCCGACGCCTGCTTGCGCGTCGCCATGCAGCCTGACGCTGCATGCACCTACTGCTGGAAAGCATTTCGCGCTTGCCGGCATTTCGCGCCTGCCCGCTCCCTTACGCGTACGCTAAGGCGAGGGCCGCTGCGTTGCGATTCGCGAGTAACGGAAGAAAAGCGGCTGATGCGGTCCTAGCGCGCAACGGTTTCCACGGCCGTCAGTCACCACTTTTTATCAGCCCAGGTCATCGCCGAGGTTCTACGTCGGCAAACGAGACGATGCCCTGCGCGTCCTTGCGTCAGAGCGACTTGGACATGAACAACGCTCCGCCGGTAGTCGGGTGGTGTACCACCTGAGCGTATCCGATCGATTCGTAAAGAATACGAGCCGGATCGTTTTTCTCCTGAACCTCCATCGTGATCTTGCAACATCCGTTTTCTCTCGCGAGCGATTCGATGGCGGCGAGCAGTCGGCGTCCCACTCCCCTGCCTCGGTATCCTTCACGCACCGCCAGATCATGGATATTTAAAAGCGGCTTGGCGGCAAAGGTTGAAAACCCGAGAAAGCAGATCGCGATGCCGATCGGCAGTTCACCGTCAAAGGCCAACAATACGCGGGCCATCGGCTGGGCACGCAAACCGGGCACCATATTTTTGAGCACTTCCTCAGGCAACGGTTCGCCTCGCCCCATCGGATCGGCGGCATAGCCATTGATCAGATCGACAACGGCTTGTTGATGGAGCGGGAGACTGAGGTCGGCAGCAATGATCGAGTGCTGGATGGTGCTCATTTTGATTTCTATTTCCGAAACAGATCCATGAAATAAAACTTCACACGACGAGGAAGTCCGTGAAGCCGATGCCGGCGCGATCGCTACCGTCAAGCCGTGTTTGCCGCACGCATCTCGAGACAAACAAGTACTCGAACGGGACACTCCTCAGACATCATGTCGCATCAGGGGACTCAAGAACTCATACGCGCGACGGGCCGCGTTCGGGCCATCATGGCTATGACGACTTAATTCCACGTGCACGCCTCCTTCGTAACCGACCCGCCGCAGTGCATCCATGATGGGCGGAAAATCCATTTCTCCCTCTCCGAACATCAAATGTTCGTGAACGCCTCGTCGCATGTCCTCGATATGAACATTTACGAGTCGCGCCGCATAGCGTTCAACCTGATCGGCGATCGGCAATTCGCCTTGGCAATGTAAGTGGCCCAGATCAAGCGTGAGAGCGAACTGGGGCAGTTCAAATTGACGGCTGAGTTCCTCATAGGCGGCCATCGTGTCGATCAGCATGCCCGGTTCGGGCTCAAAACCAATCACCACGTTTCGCTGCTCGGCGTGCCGAACCACTTTGTCGAGCCCCGCACGTAATCGCGACCATGCGACTTCGCGGGACGCACCATCCCGCACGACGCCGGACCAGAACGAGACGCAATCGCTGCCAAGTTCGGACGCAAGGTCGATCGCGCGGCAGAGAAATTCCACTCGCCGCGCGCGATCCGCATCGTCGGCTGACACCAATGTCGGCTCATGCTTCGAGCGCGGATCCAGCAGAAACCGTGCTCCCGTCTCCAGCACCGATCGCAAACCGCAACGTTCCAGACAGCGTCGAAAGGATTCGACCTGTCGAGGCAATTCCCGCGAGTACGGATTCAGGCAGCCATGGTTGATCGTCAAGGCAACGCTGCGGTAACCGAGTTCGGACAGCAGCGTGAGTGCTTCCAGCGGTTCGTGATCGGAAAGTCCGTTGGTGTTGTATCCCAGACGCATCATGTGGAATAAACCCACTTGCCCATGATCAGCATCGGAACAAGCAACCCCAACACCATAAAAGCGGGAACCGATCCGGCCATCGCAAACGTCACGGCCGCGTCGAGCGTAATCAGCGACACAATAAAGTGCTTCACGGCCGCTTGAACATAGCGCGATTGCGGCTTCATGATCGCGCGCATCGCGGGACGAATGACAAACAGCCCGAGGATTGCCATGATCGCAGGCCACCACCCCGGTTGCGCGATCGCGAGCGGCCGCGAGACGCCCATTCGGGGAAACAACGCCAGCAGCGCCATGCCGGCCACCACCACCAGCAACGACGCGAACAACAAGAAGGCCTGGCTGGTCGTCGCCTCCGATTTGGCGAAAAAGGTAACTCCAACGATGTAAACGCCGATCCCGCCCGCCACCACGAACTGTGCCGGCGAAAACCCTGCAAACACGGCAAGGTTCGTCGATGCGTCGATGGAAATGCTCATGCCGAGCAACACGTTCAGAAAGCGACAGGACCCCATGGCAATCGGACCGATCGGTGTGTGTTTCAGCACGATATCGTAGCCAAGTATCGCGCCGGCCAAGAGCACTCCGATCACGCCACTTCGCCAGAGTTGCATTCCCGTCGGGTTCACCCCGGATAGCCACGGGGAAGCCCAAGCGAAAAGCACGCCGAGGACGAGCAGTCCAAAGCCCAACTTCCGCGCCCAGTCCAGATGAATCAATCCGGACGGCAAAGGACGCTGCGGCCGCTCCCGTCGATCGATCTCGATGTCGTAGACATCATTCAAAACCATCCCGGCCGTGTACATCATGCCCGATGCCAGGAGCAAGGCGATCATCGAGCCATCGGGCGGTGATGCACCTCGCACGTAACAGGCACCCATGCCGATGTCCGCGAGCGCCGTAAACACATTCGGCAGCCGGCACAGCTTGAGGTAGGCGAGCAGTTTGGACGACTGCGGCGGGGACTCCATGACGGGCTCCCCTTCCGCTATTCGACCGGAATGCGCAATTCCGCCATCCGCTTCGTGAGGTACTCGCGAGCCTCACGCGCAGCGTCGTCCGGATTGTCGATGTAGGGATAGAGTTCCACCGTGATCCAACCGTCGTAGCCGGTCTTCTGAATCGCCTGCAGCGTCGCGCTGAAGTCGATGGCGCCGTGACCGGGGATCAGATGTCGATGCACGCGCGTCGAAGCGATGTCCTCGAAGTGATAATGCTTGGTGTACGGCGCCATCGCGGCGACCCAATCCTGAGGATCTTCGCTCACGCAATAGGCGTGCCCGATATCGAAGTTCAAACCGACCCAGGGCGATTGAATTCGTTCCACGAAACGCAGGTATTCGCCGAACTTCTCAATCAACAGTTCGGGCTCAGGTTCGATCAGCAGCAGGATCTCCAGTTTCTCCGCCAATTCGATGCACGGCATCAACTCGTCGTAGAAAATCTTGGCAGCCGCGTCCCAGGTCTGGCCCGGAGCAAGTTGACCGCCCGGCTCCGTGGTGATGTTCTTGGCGCCGATCTCCTTGGCAAGGTGCAGCGAGCGCTTAGTGTGCTCGCGACGAATGGCTCGATAATGCGGATCGGGATCGGTCCACCCTGGATGCCAATACGGCTGTCGCGGATCGGCCACCGCGTTCATCATGAACGCGTTGATGTTCGCGATGGTGAGATTTCGTTTGGCCAACGTCTCGCGTATCGATCGCTTCCGCTCCTCTAAAAGACCGGCGGGCCATGCGTGAGGCACGTCGGCCAACACTTCGATGCCCGTGTAGCCGAGGTCCGCGATCTTGTTGATCGTGTCCTCGATCGAGAAATGCATGTACGCGTTACTGCTGAAAGCAAGTTTCATGGGGCAATGGTTCTCCAAAGGACCAATTAGACTATCTCGCTCCCTGCCAAAGCTCAACCCGGGGGAACCCCGCAAAAAGCTGAGCAATTCGCCAACTTTCCCCCGCTTCTTTCCTCACTTCCTTCCCGACCGAATCCCCTGAACCTCGTCCGGCAATGAAGTCGCACGGGGATCACAGCCGTTGTTGCGGCAATCCGGCTCCAGCCCCAATCGCCGTTTTCCCGCCCAGACGATAGGATGAGCCGCATGCAGTCGACGAGGTCGCCTCATCGGCAGCCACCGCAAGTTCCCAGGGGAAAGCCTGCTCTGATGTCCGAACGCGTCCGGTACTCCGCCGTCTTCTGGACTTTCATGCGCAACAGCCTCGTGCGCGAAATGACCTTCCGATCGCACTTCATCATCGAGTCGATCGCATCACTCTCCTGGCCGCTGATGAACCTGGGCTTTTATAAGCTGATCTTTCTTTACACCAAGGAAATCGGCGCCAACACGGGCTGGGGTGAGTACGAGTTCTACGCGTTCCTTGCCACAACCATGATCGTCAACAGCCTGGTCCAAGCGTTCTTCATGCCGAATTGCGAAGAGTTCAGCGAATTGATTCGCACAGGCGGTTTGGATTTCGCGTTGCTCAAACCGATCGACACCCAATTCCTGGTCAGCTTGCAGCGCGTATCGTGGTCGTCGCTCGCCAACACGGTGCTGGGCATCGGGCTCTTGGGCGTGAGCCTCTGGACCCTCGCCACCCGCGAGACAGCGCCGCTTGCAATCACGTGGTGGGCGGTCGCGATCTACCCTCTGTTTGTCGCCTGCGGAGTTGCGATTCTATACAGCTTGATGATCGCACTCTCCGCGATGAGCATTTGGATGGGCCGCAATCAGTCGCTTTACGATTTCTGGTTCTACATCACGAATTTTTCGCGGTACCCCATGGAGATTTACGCCGGAACATGGGGCACACCATTGCGATTCACCTTTACCTACCTGATTCCGGTACTGGTGGTCGTCAACGTGCCGGCTCGCTTGGTGGCACAACCGCTGCGTCCTGAAAATGCCTTGCTGGCGTTGTACACCTTGCTGGCTACCTTCCTGGCACTCGCCGCCTCCCGATGGGTATTCCAGCGCGCCCTGCTACGATATCGCAGCGCAAGCAGTTGATGCGTCCGCTTCCTTGTTTCTGCGTGCGATCCCCATCCCATCCCAGCGACATTTTCACTCAGGAACGCGACGTGCCAAACGATGCAACCGGTCCCAACCGTGACGACGTGGCACTCGCCTTCCTCGAGCGTCTGACGTATTCGCTCTATCCCGTGCAGGAACGAGCCATCGAGGCGTGGTTTCGCTCGCGCGAGGGCGTACTCGTCTGCGCTCCGACGGGCACCGGCAAGACGCTGATTGCCGAGGCCGCGATTTTCGAGGCGCTGCACACCGGTGCCACGATCTACTACACCACCCCGTTGATCGCGCTCACCGAACAGAAATTCAACGAACTCCAGCGCACCGCCGTCGAATGGGGATTTCATCCTGATGAGGTCGGACTGGTAACGGGCAATCGTCGGGTGAATCCCCAGGCTCGCGTGCTGGTGGTCGTCGCCGAGATCCTGTTGAATCGCCTGCTGCAGCCAAACACGCAGGAGTTCGACCACGTGTCCGGCGTGGTGATGGATGAGTTCCACAGCTTCTCCGATCCTGAACGTGGAATCGTTTGGGAGTTTGCCTTAAGCCTGCTGCCGAAGCATGTGCGGTTGCTGCTGTTATCTGCGACGGTGGGAAACTCCGTCCATTTCCTTTCCTGGCTTCACTCCCAGCATGGCCGCAATCTGGAACTGGTCCAGAGCACCGATCGCAAGGTGCCATTAAGTTTCCACTGGATCCCGGACAAGCTGCTGAATGATTTGCTGGAGGAGATGGCCGAGGGGACGGGCGAAGCTCGTCGCACGCCGGCCTTGGTGTTTTGTTTCAATCGCGAGGAATGCTGGACGGTCGCCGAGCAATTAAAAGGTCGCGCGATGCTCGCGGACGGCCAGCAGGACGCACTGGTCGAACAGCTTGATCGACATGACTGGTCGAAGGGCGCGGGACCGAAACTGCGTCGAATCCTGCTCCGCGGCGTCGGCGTTCACCACGCGGGCATCCTACCGCGCTATCGCCGCATCGTCGAAGAACTCTTTCAGAAAAAACTGCTGACGATGTGCGTCTGCACGGAAACACTCTCGGCCGGCATCAACCTGCCAGCGCGATCGGTGGTACTGACATCGCTCGTCAAAGGCCCGCCGGGCAAGCAGCGGCTGATTGACTCCAGCACCGCGCATCAAATCTTCGGACGTGCCGGCCGGCCGCAATTCGACACCGAAGGCCACGTTTACGCGGTTGCACATGAAGACGACGTCCGCATCCACGAGTGGCGACTGAAATACGACAGCATTCCCGAGGACACCAAGGATCCAGGCCTGCTTCAGGCGAAGAAGGCACTCAAGAAAAAAATGCCGACGCGGAATCCGCAGCGGCAGTACTGGAGCCCGCAGCAATTTGAAAAACTGCGGGAAGCGTCGCCCCGCGACCTGATCAGCCAAGGCGAACTCCCTTGGCGGTTACTGGCCTATATGCTGCAGATCTCCCCCGATGTCGAACGACTGCGCGAATTAGCCAGCAAGCGGCTGCTTCCCAGCAAGAAACAGCAGCATGCGGAGCGCGAACTCCACCACATGCTGCAGATCCTGCACATCGCCGGCATCGTTCGGCTCGAACCCGAGCCGCCTCCGCTCACGGGCGATTCCACGTCGGCCACTCCCGCGGCGATAAGCTCGGACGCCGACGCGCCCCCTGACGTACCCGCCGAGCCGAAAAGATCGCTCGTCGCCGACTTGATCCTGCAAGCGCTACAAGCCCAGCACGACGCCACCGGCAAAGGCGCGCGACCCGCCGAGGATCTTCGGGCCACGCCCGCTGCGCCGCCTGCCTATCGACCGCAACGCGCAGTGCCAACCGATCGTTTGCGCGACTTTTTCGTTTTTCGCGGTATCAATCCGGTCTACGCCATGTTCCTGCTCGAGCACCTCGCGCTCGCCGATCCCGTGGAGCGTATCCAGCTTTTCGAAAGCGTGCTGGAATTGCCCGGCTCGTTGTTGCGCCACGTCCGCGTGCCTCCTCCGCATCGCATGCCCCCCGGCCCCTTGGCACGCGAACGCATCGACGCGGAAATCGTACAGCGAGGCCTGATCCCAGCCGGCGACGTCTATCCCGAATTCGATCCCGACCTTCCGCCCGAAGAACGCAAATACGCGCCGCCACTGGCTGACAAAGTTCGCATGCTCTTCGAGTCCGAATACCCGAACGTCCATGGCGTCCGCATCACGCCCTGCTGGGCCGCGGGCGACGTTTTAGACCATGGCGGCAACTTCCATCAATTCATCAGTAGCAACCAGCTCGCCTCGCAGGAAGGTCTCTTGTTCCGTCACCTCCTGCGCCTGGTGCTGCTGCTCGAGGAGTTCGCCCAAGTCACCCCGAACGGCCTGGAGCCCGATGCGTGGCGCACGGAGCTGCGGGCCATCGCGGAAAAACTGATCGTCTGCTGTCGCGAGGTCGATCCGACCAGCACCGATTGGGCGATCGCTCAAGCTCATCAACCTGATGTGTTACTGCCAACCACGGGCGGCAAACCGGCCATCACGGTAATCCCGGGCAATGCCACCGAATTCCGACCTCGCGTCAACGAAGATTTCGGGAAGGGAATCTTCGACGATCCCGGCCCCTCGACCGACGAATAGACGACATAAAAAAACTCGGCGAACACCGGAGTGTTCGCCGAGCCAACTTCCGTCATCGGTTCGATCGGTGTGTCGCGGCCTGCTCTGCAAGGGCGACCGCACACGTTCCAGATCGACCTGCGTTACTGGGCGTTCGCCGTAACGCCAGGCCAATCGTCGGTACGGAACGGGGTCAGCGGCAGTCCCGCGCCGTTGTACATATTGCACACCGGATTATCGGCCCATGCATAACGGACCGAAGCCGGTTCGGCAACTTTGTCGCTCGACACTTCCACGCGGCCATCTTGCAGGACCTTTGCTGACGCCCAAACGAATTTCTTGTCAGCGCCTGCGATGGCAAAGCCGCGCGGTTCGTTCACGTCGAACGGCCTCCAGCCGCCATCGAGGTTCTCGAACGTTAACACCATCTTGTTGCCTTGCTTTTCCATCGACTTGTATCGCGGACTTTGGAACGGAATCTTCACTCCGTAGTCCTTGGCCAGCGCCCATCGAGCCAGACGTCGCCCCACGTCGACCTTATTTTTGGGGTGAATGTCTTTGCCTTCGCCGATGTCGATAATTACCGCTTCGCCGGTATTCGGCAAACGCGACATGGTCATCGTCTGCGCTTCGCGCAGCTCAGCCCAGGCACTGTCGCCCGGTTCCGTCTTCTCGGCCATGAAGTCCGCCAATTGAACCCAGTAGAACGGAAAGTCTCCCTGGGCCCATTCCTTACGCCAACTATCGATCATCAGCGGGAACAAGTCGCGATACTGGTAAGCACGCCCGGCATTGGACTCGCCCTGGTACCAGATCGCGCCACGAATGCCGTAACCCAGATGCGACTTCAGCACACCATTATAGATATTGCCGGGACGCGAATTCCCGGCCATCTGGCCGCGGAGACCGCCGAGTTGTTTTTTCTGATCTTCGTTGAGATCGGTTTTCGCCGACAGTTCGTTGAAGGTCGCTTCCATTCCGGACCAGCGATCGAGGAGCGGCTTGTACTTCGCATCCGCGGCCAGCAGGTCGCGCCGCACCCAGGCC
>JBJOLO010000214.1:0-3232 GCA_046045565.1 Planctomycetota bacterium
GTTCGCGGGCCGACAACGTTTCCCTGCGAGTCCGGCTCGCCTCACGTGACTTATTTGCCGAGGTGGAAACGGTATGTGATGGTCTTCACCGTCCTGGCGTTCGCCGATTTCGAGAAGCAGAAGGGCGATCAGGGCGGAATTTTCTGGTGCTTATCGGAAGATGGGCTGAAATGGTCGGAACCTCGACAGCTTTGCTCGGGCTTACCCGTGCCTCTGAAAGGCAAGGAATATGTTGCGCATCCAACGCTGATGATCGACTCCGTGACAGGGACAACGGCCAAAGGACAACTGTACATCGCGTATTCGCCCCGTTGGGGCACTCAGGCGCCCGAACAACCACACCATCTCGCACGTCGCTCCGTAATTCTGAGTCGCTAACCTTATGTCAAAACATCGCATCTACACGACCAGCTTCTCCAGTGTCTATCCGCTTTACCTCGCGAAAGCAGAGAGGAAAGGACGCACCAAGGCAGAGGTCGACCAAATCATCCGTTGGCTTACCGGCTACACGCAACGACAATTCGATCAACAACTGAAGAAGCAAACCGATTTCGAAACCTTCTTCGCCAAGGCTCCCCGCCCCAATCCAGCCCGGTCGCTCATCCAAGGCGTGATCTGCGGCGTTCGCATTGAGGCGATCGACGAGCCGACCATGCGCGAGATTCGCTATCTCGACAAACTCGTCGATGAACTGGCGAAAGGACGCTCGATGGACAAGATCCTGCGAAAACCGGACAAAGCATGAATGCGATCCGGTCATGCGCCGGTGCGATGTCCGAAGGCGACGTCCACGTCCCGGTGCATCCTTCGGCGTTGTTGTCACCCATTACGGTCTGGTAAATCGAAACGTGTGCCGCCACGTCCCGTCTGCCAAGTGCTCCGTGATCGCGGCTCCTGACGCCCCGAAATAGACCCCCGAACCACCTACGATCGGGCGGACGAGCGCATTCCCCACCGCGATGGTGCTGCCTGAACTTGGGTAAAAACCGCTGCCACTCACAATGATCTGGTCAGCCGATCCAGCGAGCGAGGCGTTCCCGGGGCCAAACACAAAATTCAAGGTGCTCATGCGAATCTGGTCGCTGGGATCGGGATAATTGACCGAGGTGGTAAGCAATTGAGCGTCAAGTCTGCCAATCAAGGCTCCATCGAGCGAATAAACGGGCGTCGCTTGCAACACGCGGAGGTCGCCGAGCGCATTCCCTTGTGATCCGGGCGTCACCAAGGTCGTCTCCACGGCATTGTGCTTGACGGTGAAATCCTTCAACGCACCTGTTTGCTTCTGATCACCGATCTCCTTCGGCCCCCCGCTGCGTGCCGAGTCGTTCATCAGAACGACAGCCAGTAGAATCAAGCCGACGATCGTCAGCACCGAACGTCGTGATTGCGGTCTTGATAATTGCAACAACGAGGCCATGCAACCACTCCACCTTGAAGGAGAATTTGCGAATGGAAACGCAGAAGAAATCTGCGACCAACTCTGATTCAATGATCGGGCAACGTCAAGTGGATCACCCTCGCGGCAGTCGCATGGCCACTACTCGCTATCACCCTCACTAGCCTCCCCCTCACCTGCAGGTCCACCCGCGTTGGAGTCGCGGCTCTGGCTTTCCAGGACGTCGATAAGATCTTTGAGCTTGGCATGGTTTGGCAGGAAGCCGGACTCGCCTTCCGGTTGCCATCCAGCAGACTTCAGCAATTCGGCCACCATCGACTTGGCATGCTCGACAGTCTTATCCGGCCGCAAAATCAGCTTGTAGCTGACATCGACTCGCCGAGGCCCCGTGAACATTAAACCCAGACCACTCGCTTTCATGTTGAACTCCGTCATTTCGAATACGCGAAACGACGAGTCGACAACGAGCGGATCTTCTCGACGGTTCATGAACCGATTGCTATTGATTTGATTCAGGTCCCCGGGACGATCGATCCGTTCCCAGGCATGCCCGTCGATAATCCGCAGACACGGGTAGCTCAGCGAATCGGCCGGAACGGGCGCCGCTTGCCGCCACCTCGATCCCCACAGGATCACCACGCACACACTTCCCAACACCACCACGGCGACAACAATCAAAAGAATAATTTTGAGCGGCATAGCAAGGGAACGCGTGAAAAAGTGTGGACCATCAACACGAAGAAGTTATGGGTACAAGTTGGGCCGAGTCCGCAAGGATATCGGTCGGCAAAAAAGCCTCGCAGCGAATCTGCCTGCCTTCGAACCTCGCAACATCGAGAACGTGGAGACTCCTTTTCACGGAACGATGGCCGCGGAGCCTCGGGGCGTCTTGGCCTTCGCCTCCGCCTTTGGCTGAACCGCGACCTTCGGCTGAAACGTCACCATCTCGTGCTTTTCGCTTTCCAGCTTCAGGTATTTGGCAGCGTACTCCGCCACGGCATCGGTGAGCACGGCCGACGCACTCTCCCGGTTCTCGGCCACGCGATACAGATTGCCAAACTCAAGCTGCATCGCATCAATCCCATACATGGAATGGCTGCCGTAGTTCCTGACGATAAATCCGCCCGTGAACCCCGCCTGCTCCGAGCCATCGTGTGGATCCGGATGGACGGTGAATTGTCGTCGCCGCAGCATGGCCAAGAAACTTTCGTCGCCGCCATGCGATGACTCTCCAAAGCGCTCTCGCAAGAGCTGAACGGTCAATCCATCCTTCGTCCCACGAAATACCGTGTCGGCTCGACTCCCTTGACCATGAATATCCAGCAGCAAACCGGCGTGATACTTGTCCTTCACTTCACGACATGCCTGATCAAGAAACTCGTGGTACTGCTCGTAGATTCGCTTCGACGCATCCTGTTCGTATGCTTCATTCGGTGCCCGGTTGGGATCCATGTACTTGCGATGAAGTCGATTGATCACCAGGTACGGTTTTCGGCCGAACCGTTTTTCCAACCCCTGAAACAACCATTCCGCCAACGGTGCCGTACCGGTGTCGCGCGCGGTCACGAATCCGCCCGGCTGTGCGACAAGCCCTCGACCGGTGCGCGGCTGCAAATCAGGCATGCCACGATTACCGTCGTGGGGCGCTGACAAGATAATGGGCAACTCGCCCCGTTCCATTTGGACCAGCGCACCAGCCGCTTCTTCCTGAGCTCGGACAGAGCCATGCAGACCGCTCCAAGACGGAATCGTTAGCAATAACCAAAGTGCTATCCGGTGATCAGCCATGCTCAAACTCGCAACAGGACCTTTCGAAATCAGCCTTGCACCATTTCG
>JBJOLO010000220.1:0-8025 GCA_046045565.1 Planctomycetota bacterium
TGTGGGACTTTTCTCCCACCGCGAGAATTGTCGCGATGGCCGCAGCCCTCGCGGCCGGCATGGCTGCCTTTCGGAAAACACGAAGTCGCACGACCGAATCGGCCCGACAGCGTCAGATCGCGATGCGACTCGACGACTGCCTCCACGCCGGCGGCGAAGTCCTAACCGGCTACGAACTGAGCACCTCATCGTTGGTCGCATCGCCCGTGGAGTTGACTCGCGGCTTGGCCGTCTTGGCAGTCGAGCGAGCGCGTCTGGTGGCAACGACGGTCACGCAATCGCAGGCCGTTTCGGATAAACCACTCCGTATTGCTGCGGGATGTCTCGTGGCGATCGTCGCGATCGGTGGCATCGTAGGGCTCGCCGCACCACGCATGGCCCGAACGGAATGCGCCCGGTTCTTCGATCCCCTGGGAGACCATCCCCCTTTCTCCGCCACACAGTTGCAGCTTGAGCCCGGCTCGATATCCGTGCGATATGGCGACGGTTTCGAAGTCCGCGTGACCACGACGGGACCGGAACTGGAAGGCCTCGACCTGATCCTCGAACCATCGAACGAACCGAAAAGAGCGAGCCTCAATACGCCACCGGAGCATGTCGCCGAATCAGCCGGCGCACAAACATCCGCGGACGCGAAACGATCGGGGACAGCGTCGACCTCGGGAATCCAGCGCGAACCGATCGTCCTGCCGATGTTTCGACAAACGGCCGGCGAATGGCGCGCGGTGGTCGCTTCCGTGACGAGCGACCTGGCCTATTACGCACAAGCCCGCTCGACGCGAACACCTCGATATCAGATCCGTGCCCTGACCGTTCCCGAAATCACGGAAGTGCGTTTTCGAGTTCTGCCCGTCGACTACACGCGCGAACCGATCTACGAAGGCCCCATGCCCTCGCACGGAATCACAGGACTCGCGGATACCGTCATCGAAGTAGTCGTCACCAGCAATCGCCCGCTGAAAAGCGGACGAGTAAAATGGTCGCCATCAGACCACTCGAAAACAGGCTCGCAGCCGGGAGCAGACCAAACCGCGACTGCCTCACCGAAGACGGCTCTCGCTCCGCTCACGCTGGAACCCGTTGGCGGCACGAACGCGAATCAAGTCACAGGTCGCTGGCTGCTCGATCACTCTGGTTCCTTCGCCATCCATGTAACCGATCAGGAAGGCCAGGAATCTCGGGAACCCTTCCGTGGCATGATGGAGCTGCGATTCGATCAAAAGCCGTTCGCGCGATTCCTCGAACCGGCCGCCCTATCGTATGCGACACCCTCCGTCGAACTGCCTGTGACCATCGCCGCGGAGGATGATTTCGGCGTCAGCCAACTTCGGCTTTTCCGGTCGATCAATGGCCGTGAGCTCGATCCGATCGACGTTCCATTGGACTCACCACCGGCAAGACGCCAGGAAGTTTCCCTTCCGATGCAACTCGGGGAATGGGGCGTTGCTCCCGGCGATGTCGTAACGCTTCTCGCGCGAGTCAGCGACAACCATCCCGGCGAACAGCAAGTGAGCGACTCGGAGCAGGTCACCATCCAGATCGTTTCCGATGACGAGTTCTCGCGACTGCTGCGATCTCGCGAAGGACTGCAGGCGATGATCGCGAAGTATGAGCAAGCCCAGCGGCAACTCGAGCATCTCGTCGAGTCGCTCGATCAGTTGCAACGTCAACTTGAGAAACGATCGCCGGAGGGCAAGCTGACGGAGGCGGAACGCGAACGGGTGGAGGAAGTCGAAAAGCAGGCAGCCGACGCAGCCGCGTCGACGCGGGAATCAACCTCGCAAGATTTCCCCTATGACCTCGACCAGTCACTGAAGCAGGAACTCGACAAGATGGCCGACAAGCTCGGCGAGTTCCAACAACAGATCGACCAATCACGCGAGGAAGTGGACAAGGCCGGCGACATCACTTCGCGGCTCGCGGAATGGAAGCAGCAACTCGATCGCAACCGTCGAGATTTTCAGCACGGCGTCACGGATCCGCTCGAGCAACTTTCGAGAGCCTATCCGCTGCTGGAGGATCAGCGCCGATTTGCACAACTGCAGCAACGGCAGCAATCGCTGACCGACAGGATGAAATCACTGAAGAATGAGGATTCCGGGCGCGATGCCGGCGACCCTCAAATGAAGGCCGACATGCGACAGCTCGAACAGGACCAACAACAGCTGCGAGAAGATCTGGGCGAATGGCTGAGCGAGATCGACAATCATGCGTTGCAGCTTCCGAGTGAGCCTGCAACGTTCAAGGAACTCGGCGAGGCTGCACGCGAATTTGCAAACCAAGTTCGAAACAGCGAGATCGACCGGTCGATGTCCGCAGCGGAGAAAGCGTTAGCGGAGTTCCGTGGCGAGCAGGGACAGGTTGAGTCGCAACGTGCGTCGGACGCGATGCGAGACCTGATGCAGGCGGCGGAATCGATGGGACAAAGTGCCGAGCAGACAAGCCGCGAATTGCAGTTCACACCAGGCGAGGGTGCCTTAGGGGATACACTGGAACAGTTGCTCGAAGATGCCGGCCTGGGCGGGTCATCCCAGCAGGAATCGTCGCCCGAGCAGGATGGCAAAGGATCTCAGGAACCTCGGAGCGGTGGCAAACCGGGCGCCTCGGATAGCCCGACGGAATCGGAAGGCTCGGAGGGCAACGATTCCGAACCCCAGGGCGACAAACCCTCGGGAAAAAATGACGCGGGTGAAAACGGCGCGGGCAAAAAACGAGGCGGCAAAAACCGCGAGGGTACGGAGCAGCCCGGCGAATCCGGCGAGTCGGGATCGTCCTCGCGAGGCGGGCAGGCGGCGGGACAGCGGTCGGACTCCAAGAATCGACCGCGCCGAAAGGACCTGGAGAAAGTGGGCCTTTACGGCCATCTGCCGGCCACTCGCAATCCGCGAGCAACCAGCGGCGGCAATCGTCAGTCACCGACCATCGCCGAGGGCACACTCGGCACAGTGCCCTCTGCCGACCGGAGCCGGCGTTACGACCCCCACGGTATGCTCCGCGCGTCAGGGCTCGGCGAATCCGCCGTTCCGATGGGATATCGACAACGCGTGCAGCAATATTTTCAACGCATCGCTGAAGAAGCTCGAGGTGATCGATGAAAGGCTCAACCATCCCCGTCGTGATGCTGTTCGTCACGAGTTCCCTGGTGCTCGCTTTCGCCGCAGACAAGTCGGACAAGCAAACCGGAACGGGTGCACCGACCGCGCCGGGGGCAGCGGGTGAGAATCAGGCGAGAGCAAGCGCCCGGTCGTCGGCTGATAAGCGGCCGGCCGGCACGGTTCCCGACGCGGGACAGGCAGGAGGTGAACCGCAGGGGATCGTACAGGTGGGCAACCTGATCTACGCCGGCACCAAAACGAGCAAATGTTTCTCTGACCATTTCCTGAAGCGCGCCGCACGCGATTCGGCCATCTCCACCAGCGGCCACCTGCACGCAGTTAAACTGGCAGAAAATGAATTGTTTTCGTTTCCGCTCGTGATCATGACGGGAGAGGGAGCCTTCAATCTAACCGACAAGGAGCGAGACAATTTGCGCCGCTTTCTGGAGCGAGGCGGAATGCTGTTGGCCTCCGCCGGATGTTCGTCGGCGGACTGGGATCGCTCCTTTCGTCGGGAAATGTCCGCCGTTTTTCCGCAACAGCCCATGCAACCGCTATCGATGGATCACCCGATCTTTCATACGGTCTATGACATCGGGGAATTGCGAGCCAAACACGGTCAGCCCAAGCCACTCGAGGGAATCCGCATCGAGAATCGCATCGCGGTGTTGTATTCGCAAGACGGACTGAACGACACGTCGCACGCCTGGGGCTGCTGCTGCTGTGGCGGCAATGAAATCACCAACTCGATTGATGTCAACGTCAACATCCTGGCTTACGCCCTGACACACTGATGAACGCATCGGGCCTCAATGTCGTTACCGTCCTGGCAGCAAACTTGTATGCGGCCACGCGGAAACTCGGTGCATGGTTGCTGCTCCTCGCCGCCCTGCCTGGATGGTCATGCACGCCACCACAGCAAGAACTCCGTACGCTCTCGATTGTCGTCAGCGGCGACACGGCCGGCTGGATCCGGCCTTGCGGCTGCACCACCAAACAAGCCGGTGGCCTCCTGCGGCGCGGAACTTTCGTTTCCGATTTGCGACAGCAACACGACGTGCTGGTGGCCGATGCCGGTGGGGCTGCGGGCGGTACGAGCCGCTATGACGTTCTCAAATTCACGGCGCTCTGTCGCGGCGAAGTCGCGATGGGCGTGGCCGCGCACAATTTAGGCCAATCCGAGCTGGCACTCGGCGTTCAGCCCCTTCGCCAAATCGCCTCCGAGACCCGCATCCCATTCCTCAGTACCAACGTTCGAACCGTGGACGGACAGGGCGTTGCTGCCGAGCGCATTGAGATTCGAATCGGCACTCATCGCATCGGCATCTTGGGTGTAATCGCACCGCAATTCGCAACGCAGGAATTCAAGATCACCGATCCGCGCGAAGCGATTCTCCAACACACCGCGGGCATGCGAAAGAACTGCGATACGATTCTCGTCCTGGCGTACCTGCCCGAGGAGCAGCTCGAGGCGTTGGCAGCAACGATTCCGGATGTCGACCTTTTGATTGGTGGACCGACGCGGCAGTCGATCGCGCCCCGCAAATCGGGCCGGACGACATGGGCTGCCGCCACCGCCAAAGGAAAGTTTCTGGTTCGTCTCGACTCCCGCGTGGATTCCGCCCTCAGCGAACGTTGGTCCGGCGACCTCGTTGAGATGGGCGAAATCCTGCCGGACCATGCGCAACAGCAAGCGAACCTGCGCCAATTCTATGACGAACTCGCGGCACTCGACCTGCCAGCCGATGCAACCGGATTCGCCCCGCGTTTACCGGCCAATATCCCGGCCGGTTTTCGCATCGCAGGCAGCGATCAATGCCGCAAGTGTCACCCGAAAGACTGCCTCGCTTGGGAGGCAAGTTCCCATGCCCGCGCCTGGCAAACTTTGGTCGAGAAAGAATCGACCGTTGATCCGTATTGCCAGCAATGTCACACCACGGGCTACGGCCTTCCGGGCGGGTTCGTGTCGCAATCGCAGAGTCGCGATCGCGTGGATGTGGGCTGCGAGAGCTGCCACGGGCCGGCCACCTCCCACGTGGAACAACCGCAATTGCACACGCCCTACGACGCGCGAGACCGCTGTCTTCATTGCCACGACTCGGAAAACAGCCCGCGGTTCAAGCTCACGGAGTACTGGGAGCAGATCGAGCACGGCCGGCCGCCGGAATCACCCTGAGCGGCAGACGGACAACGAGCCATCCGCCGCCCGATAACGACAGGCGTGCCCGCGGTTACCCCAGGCGACAGTGGGCCAGCATTTGCGATGGCGTGGTGACGTAACTGGTGTAGAAAGGACCAAACTCGGCATACCGCGCACTGGCCTCGTCAAATCGCATGCGATAGACGATCTCGGTGAGAAACTGCGGGTTCGCAGCCCACAGGGTGACACCCCATTCCCAGTCATCGAGCCCGACGCCCACGGTGATCAGCTGCGACACCTTTCCGGCGAACTCCATGCCGCTGCGGGCATGTTCGGCCATCATGCGATTTCGCTCCGCGAACGGCAACAAGAACCAATTCTCGCCGACCTTCCTTTTTTTATTCATCGGGTAAAAGCAGGTAGCGGGCCAAGGTGGGAAGTCGGGAGTCAGGCGCTGACGACGCATCATCGGCTCGCGATCCTGATAGGCCTTCACTTTCGCTTTATAGGAAGGTGAATCCTGCTGTTCGCCTTCCGAAATCAATCGCTGTGCGTACTGCTCCACGCTGGGTACGTACTCGGAAATTTCCGTGATCGAGACGAAGGAATAGGTTGTCTGAATTGCAGGGCCCAGCGACGTGGCGAGCAAGTGCTGATGAATGGAATCGATCTTGAGCGGATCCGAATCCATCAACATCAGGGAGAAGTCGCCTTTGTGTCCGCTGACAACACTGGTCTGCAATCGCGACGTTGCCGCAGGCCCCTCCGGATCCAGCACGCGAATGACTTCATCGCAACCACGTCGCACTGCGTGCGGTCCCAGGCTGGCCAAGACCGCGCGGTCGAATCGGTAGTAGAGATGCTGACAATGCCAGCCCTCTTTGGGCCGCAGGGAAACTTCGACAGGCGCCGACATCGGCGGGCGTGCATGACTCATAAACTGACTTTCATCCTCAGTGCTAGGAGCGTCGATCAGGACGAGGCAACGGGCGGTTGCCACTGGAGAATCGCATGATCGCTGACACGTTGCAACGGGGAGTATCGCGGGTGCCGCGACTCTTTATAGGGGTCGTTGCGAGCCGCATTGTAGCAGCAAATCAACGACCAGCGAGGATAGTCAGCCAGGTTTTGGTCGCTACGATGCAGCAGATTGCAATGAAAGAACAACGCGTCACCCGGCTCGGCCTCGACGTACACCAGTTCCATCCGCTCCTTCGCAACCGCCACACGTTCGGCATCCGCGCCGCTTTGCTCTCCGGTTTTACCGTGATCCATACGCCCCAGTTCATGCGATCCTCGCAGCACTTGTAAGCAGCCATTCTCGCGCGTCGCCCGGGAGACGGCGATCAGGCAACTGGCGAGGAGGGGCGCGAGGCACCCGTTGTGATACCAGTAACCGTAATCCTGGTGCCACTCCCAAGCACCGCCGACGTGCGGTTCCTTGAGCATCATTTTTGAGTGGTAATGGTAGACCTCGCCGCCGAGGATTTGCTCCATACGATCGACGATTCGCGGCGAACGCGCGAACATGCTGTAGAGCGACTCGTCGGCTTCATTCCACAGTGCCAGCTTGGTTTCCAAACCGGTCGCATCTTTACGGCCATACACCGACGAGCGAAACGCGGGATCGGTTTCGGCGAACGCCAGCAACTTGGAAATCTCGGCGGTGGAGAACAACGACTTCGCCAGATAAAAGCCGTCGCGTTGATAGGTCTCCAGTTCCGACGGTGCAAATCTCGTGGCAGCCATGATGCTTTCCTTCCAGCAGAATCAGCCGAACAGCGCGGCCAAGAATCGTTTTATTGTCCGCGTTCCATCGCCACCGTCAACGGGATGAAATCCCTTCGCTAACATGACGATTTGATTTCGATTGGTTGCAATCGTCGCGAAACTGCGTTAGTGGTATACTCTCGGCTGAAACAACATGACAGGCTAAGGCAACCTGGCCGGCTGCAGCGGCTTCCCCGACTGCGGCGATCGCATCGGCCGCTGCCAATAGCATCAGACACTTTGAGGTTTGTGCTCATGTCGAAAGAAAAAACGACGCAAGCGAAAGAACAACCGAACCCCGCGTCGGCCGAGCGTCCATCGGAAGGACGTCCATCGGAAGCACGCGAGAAAGGATCGGAAGCCCCAGCGTCAGAGGCGTCGCGCGCCGTCAAACGCATTCTCCTGGTCGACGACGACGGGGAGATCATCGAGGCCATCAAGTTCGCGCTCGAAAACAAAGGCTATGAAGTGCTGGTGGCCCGCGACGGAAATCAAGGTCTGGCCATCGCGGAACGCGAGGACCCGGACCTGATGATTCTCGACATGATGATGCCCAAACGCAGCGGGTTTCTCGTGCTGGAAAAACTCCGCCGTACGCGTCCCGTGCCGATGCGGATCATCATGATCACCGCCAACGAGGGCAGCCGACATAAAGCCTACGCGGAAATGCTCGGCGTCGACGATTACTTGCGCAAGCCGTTTGCTATGGACCGCTTGGTGGAGAGCGTCGGACGGCTGTTAGCCGGTTGATCGGCTGTTCGCGATTCACGCTCGACGTCGTCCCCGCCAGGCACTCCCCGGTCGGTGCCATTCCGGTGTGGCTCGTTCCTTGGCGAATCGTTAGTGAGAGTCGTATTCTTTTGCACGTGATGCTTGCCGGCGTCGTTCCTGTCCGGATCATCTCGATGGGGATTGTCCCCCTGCGCGGGATTGGGGTGGCCGGCTCTTGCGGCGCCCGCCTCGCGTTTTGTCGGAACGGATTCGGCATCGTGGCCGGATCGGTACCACAAGTCGGCTCCG
>JBJOLO010000250.1:0-5164 GCA_046045565.1 Planctomycetota bacterium
CATACCGAGCGAGACGGCGGCGGCACTTCCGCTGCTGGAACCGCCCGGTGTTCGCTCATGATTCCAGGGATTGCGCGTCGGCGGCGGATCAAAGCAGGCGAACTCCGTCGTTACCGTTTTCCCCAACAAGATCGCGCCGGCCTGCCGCAAGCGAACCACCACGGGCGCGTCCTGCTCGGCAACATGCTGACTTCGAATCGGCGATCCCGCACGCGTCGGCAAGCCGCGCATGTCGATAATGTCTTTCACCCCGATCGGGATGCCGGCGAGCGGCCCCAACGCGTCACCAGCACGCAGTTGTCGAGCCATCTGCTCGGCTTGTCGCCGCGCACCGTCAGGATCGAGCCAGACCCAGGCGTGAATCGACGGCTCGGACCGTTCCCACTCCTGTAAACACTGCTCGACAATCTCCACTGGCGACGCAAGGCCGTCTCGAAATTGCTGAGCGAGTAACGCGATCGAGGAAAATGGCGTGTTCATGTCCCGAGTGTATCCGCCAACGCGGACTCCTGCCACAATCGATTCGTCGCGTGACCTGAAGGCTCGATGAAGAGGGCCGTCATTGACACCCACGACGCATCGACGTCCAATGCGACTCCAACTCGGGCACAAGAAACTGAATAGGGCCCAAGAACCTGAAAACGGTTGTGCCAACAAAACGACCATGAACGCATCACGAAAGCCAACGCTGCTCGTCGCTCCCTCGCCCGAATCCTGGGCCGCTTGCGCCGCGAACAAGGTCATCGCCACGGCGTCCGAAGCGATCGCCGCTCGCGGGTGTTGCTTCATGGTGCTCGCGGGAGGCAGTACACCGGAGAGCTTATATCGATATCTCGCCGCCGAGCATCGCGACCGCATCGATTGGGCTCGCGTACAGTTTTTCCTCGGCGACGAACGGCTGGTGCCTCCGGAGGATCCAAGGAGCAATCTGGGAATGGCACGTCGAGCCCTGCTCGATCATCTCCCGATCCGCTCCGCACAAGTACATGCGGTCGATACACAGGGCACCGCATCCCATGCGGCGGACGATTACCATCGACGGTTGTGCGACGTCGTTCCCGGTTGCTCCCCCGACACTCCGCCGCGTTTTGATCTGGTGCTTTTGGGATTGGGAACTGATGGACACATCGCATCGCTTTTTCCGGGCAAGTCGGCTCTGCATGTCAACGCGCAGTGGGCGGCAGCGAGCGGACCGGGCGAGTTGCCTCCGCCGGTCGACCGCGTGACCCTGACGTACCCCGCGCTCAATGCAGCACGCATGATTCTGATGCTCGTAACCGGCGCGAGCAAAGCCCAAACGGTTGCGCGCGTATTGCGCGGCGATGAAGCGATCGATCAGTGTCCCGCTCGCGGTGTACAACCCGCTCAGGGCGAAGTCTGTTGGGTCCTCGATCCGCCCGCCGCCGGAGGGCTCGAGATTGATTGCGCGGCGAAAGGCTGAGTCCCAACTGCAGCTCAAACAAGCCCGCCGCGCCGACGGACAATCCAACAGGCTGTCCAAACTGCAATCAGCAGACTCAACACCCACCAGCGATCCCAGGCCATTGTCCGTTTCACGCGATCGGGTCGATTGCCGGCAACCTGAGCTACGAGCGACTTTGCGATTTCGCTTGTCGGTAGTTTATCGAGGACAAGTCCTCCCGAACTGGCGGCGATTCGCGCCATCAAATCGGGCCTGGCCTTGATATCGAGCTGCTCTTCTTGAATCTCGCGCACATCAAATACCGCTCTCGCCGAGGGATCGTCGGTCGCGGCACCAACCACACGAGCCTCGTAGCGGCCTTCGGGCAGCGGACCGAAATGGATGCGATAGACACCCTCGCCTTCCCCCGCAGGACTGGCCGTGCTGCGTTGCGGTTGCAACCGGGACTCGCCAACCAATTCCACAAGCGGGCTCTGTGCGGGTAACGCTTCAGGCCGGAACAGGAGTGTGGCACTTGCCGGTTCCGACGTGGTGAACGTTCCCTTATCGGCACGCAAAGTCAGGTCGTAACCGGGCAACAATCCTGCCCCCGAAACCAGCCATCTCAGCAGGCTTTGCCACAGTGCTGGATAAGCATCGTCATGGCCGGCGAAGGAAGGTGGCAAAAATGCCCATCGCCACATTCCGGCGCCCTCGATTACGACAACGCGTCCGCCACCGTACGGCTGGAACGTCACCAGCGGTTCGCCCGTGGCGTCGGTCGCGGATGCGATCACCGTGGCTAGCGGTTTTGATTGATCAACACGCGTGGCGGTGGCCAGCGGCGGCAGTTGGTCGAGCGAGTCCGCGACGGTGCTGCCTGACGTGAGCCAACGCAAGGCCGTGCCCGGTTCGGTCAACTGCATGCGATGGCGGGATTCCGCATTTGCCTGCCAACGCACCGGCAGCAGACCGTCCAGCTGTTCGCTCACCTGTTGCGATGGCTGACCGCGATAACACACAAGCGAGCCGCTTGAATTGGAGATCCACGTTTTCAGTTTGCGAATCGATGCCGCAGTCAGAAAAAAATCGGAGTCCCGCCCCAACACGACAATCTGGTAGCGGTCGAGCAGTCCAGGTTGATCCAGCAAATCGCTGCCGTCACCCGGCAGCACACGCCACGACTCGACGACGTCGCGCTCGTCGGGCGCGTCGGGCGCGTCGCGCTCGTCGGGCGCGTCGGGCGCGTCGGGCGCCGCCGACTCGGCGGCCGGAATCGATCCGGGCTCGACGCGATCCCGTGTCTCCGTGGAGGGATTCCGAGTTTCCGTCTCGGGTTTCAGTGTCGCTGTGGCGGGTTGGGGAGTCGCCTTCGAACTGCGCGGCTTGCTTTGGCTGTCTGCGCGGAGCAACGTGCGTTCGAGGTACCGCCCGGCAGTCATGCGAACAATACTCGTCGGCTCCACCGCCTGATCGGTTGCCAGGGCGCGAACCAGGAACTTCGTATCCCAGTAGGGCTTGCCCTCGACCACGAGCACCCGAATCGGTTCGTCGACCACACGCAGGGCGAACATCGCATGGTTGTTCACGGCCGACGCTTCGCCTTCAGTCGGTTCGATCGCAATCTCATACCGGTACATTCCCTTTGCCGACTTGCGGACCAGGAACTGCACTTCGACCTCTGCGTCCTCCACTGCATTCTCCGCCAGCGTAACTTGCCGCCGATCGACGATTCGGCCGTCTTCGCGAAGCAACACTTCGACCGACTCGGCCGACTTGCCGCGACGCCGCACCATGGCGGAGACAGGCACCACCTGCCCGGCGAACGTCAGGTGTTGAGCGTTGACCAAACGAACAGAAAGATCATCGATATCCCGCGCAGTTCCAAACGTTCGCGTGTAGATCGGGGTGTTGCGAGCCTGGGCTGCAGCGACCGCCGAAAGAACGGCCGGAAGGCCGCCGGGCGCGTTATGGTTTCCGTCCCTCAGCAGCAGGATGGCTCGACGACTCCCCGCTTCAACATTGGCCCCCACTGCGGGATCGAGTCCTGCTCGCAACGGCGCCGCCAAGTTGGTGCTGTTGCCACTGGCGGTCTGCTTCGCCAGCGAATCCGCTTCCACCGGAATCGTTACGCCTGCGAATGTTTCCACATCCACATCACACAAGCTGGTCAGTTCGCGTACACATTGGTCGGCCACTTCGATCGCCGATGCCAGTCGCGTACGACCTTCGGACATATCGGGCGTTGCCATACTGCGCGAGGTGTCCACAAAAATGGTGACGCGCGGTTTGGTTGCCGGCGGCGGCAAGGGTTCTAGCCACGTCGGATTCAGGAGCATCACGAGCGGAAAGGCAATGGCTAGCGCCATCAGCCCCGTGGCAAACATCCAACGTCGTCGCGAAATCGTCTCGGGACGATTCCACGCGTATGCCAGCCAGCCGGCTAGCGCGCCCATGGCCAGCAGGCACCAAAGGCTTCCCGAAATCCGTGGTTCAAATACGAGGGTATTCATTCAGCTTCGAAACGTCCGCAACACGATGAATTCGACGATCAGGCAACCAACGCAACTCGCCAACAGCCCCGCCCAAGCCGAGTCGTACATCTCATCGGATTCCATCGAGGATCGATACCCGACTTCCTGAGCCCCCATACTCGGCTGGGACAACAACTCCCGGGACATCACGCGCAAGTCGGATTCTTCGGGAGGTATCGCCGTTGCGACAGCAAAAACGGTCTCCTCTCCGCGTCGAACTTCGTACACGCCCGGCGGTCCAGCCGCGAGCGATTGCCAAATCACACCGGAATCGACTTCGCGCAACTCGCCCCAGCCCTCCAACCCCGGCACCGCCGAGGTCGGTCCGACGATCCGCAGCCCCGAGGTATTGGCGATCTGAGTTGGCAGGAACAGCGCCAGGGTCTCGCCGGGTGCGATGGTTGCGGCCGGTTGATCCCGAGAAAGCAGGATCGTGGCGAGTTCCCCGAGCAGCGGGACGAATGCCGGCGAGGCCGGCAGATTGGACTGCGATAATTCGACATTCAGCACCGCCATCGCACCTGCGCCGCAGGGCGTAACAACGAGTGCCGCCGACTGATCGTTATAGGTGGCAAGGATGTCGTCGCGAAGCGTGCCTTCGATCCGTCGCGTGCCAAGTCCGCCGGCAAACCGCAGCGGATCGACCATGGCGGCGAGGTCTTCGCCGAACACCTGAAAGGGCGGCACGCGGCGCTGCAGATCGGTCAAGAACAACCCCGATCGCGATTGGCTCGTGTTCGGCGCCAGGAACTCAACAGGCATTTGCAAGCTTCGACCTGCCCGGGAGGCAAGCAGTTTGAGATTCGTTGCATCGATCGGCTCCGCGGCGATATACAGCAATCCGCTACCAAGACGAACCCGATCGACCAACCGGTCCCACTTCGACGCCTCGATCATTCCGGGATGATCGACAATGATCAGGTCCCCTTCCGCAATGGCATCCCAGGCATCACGAGTTGGATCGATCCGACGCAGTGAACTCGATGTCGGATTGCTGTTCTGGCCCTCACCCGCGTTGCTGACTGAGTTGCTGACTGAGGGAGCCAGCGCCCGCTCGACAAAATAACTTGACGCATTGCGTACCGCCGACGATTGCCTCGTTACCAGCAACAGCTTCGGTGCCGCATCGATTCGCAGGGCGATGGCGCGTCGATTGTCGGCTTGCAGGCTATCCGCGACACCAAGAAGACTCACCTCGCCTGCATACCATCCGGCCGATTCGAACGTT
>JBJOLO010000271.1:0-4450 GCA_046045565.1 Planctomycetota bacterium
GCGCGGGCGATGTAGCCTACTTGGTGGACCGCGTTCCTCATCCGACCGGCGGCGAAATGGGCTGCGTTCTCGAGGTCTTCAATGCCTTGGGCGAATCGATCGCCGTCGTCACCGTGCCGGAATCGGATGTTGAGACGTTGTCGGCGGACGAAGTGTTGTCGATTCGACGGCTCGTCGGCTCGTGAAACCGGAATCTCGACCCAGTACTCATTCAGGACTTGGGGCACGATCACCGGAATGAGATTCGGCTTCCAATACCAGTACCGCGTCGCGCGCGGTGGCATGTAAAGCATGAGACGTATTCCCCAAACGCAACAAGACGTTTGTGTCGATGAGAAACTTCATTCGCCGCGTCCCGCGTAGATCGACTCACGACTGTCGTCCATCGCGGAATTGCCTCGCGGATGTAGATCGATAATCTGTTGCAGTTTGGTACGAAACTGCTCGTGAGATTCAGTGACGGCGACGCCGGATGCTTCCGGCGCCAGCGCCTGCTGTAGCGTTTCGACGACAAAAGCGGCAAGGTCCTTTCCCGCTGCGGACGCCTGGGCCTTCAGAGTTACTTCGAGGTTCGGCGGAACGTGCAGTACGAGATTCATGGGTTGAAACCTGGGAACGGGGAATTGCTCGTATTCAACTATACCAACGCGGTCGGTTTCAACCCATTCGGGGTCGTCCCACGCGACTGCTGCGCCTTGTGCTGCACTGGCGTCGGAATCCGCGTTTTCGACGGGAAAAACGGGGTGAGCCACGGCACTGGAAATGTGGTGCCCCGCAAGGGGTTGCGAGTTCGAATCTCGTGCCCTCCGCTTGTTGTTTGACGCCGCAGGGCGTCGCACTTTCTCGTCGAAGCCCGCAACTCGTCGCGAGTTCGGGCTGGGGTCGTTGGCAGGTTCGTCGGCGTCCTCGGGCATCGACGATTCGCACCCCGTCGCACCCGAAAGTACCATTTCGCGCCCTGACTGCTGCGTTTTGTGCTGCGCGCCTCACTCCGACTCAGCTGGCGGAATAACAGCTGATTCTCTGAAATGGTTGCTGTTGGTTCGGGTTTTCGCCATACTTGGTGCATGAGCAGCAACTCCCCTGATCTTTTCGATGCAGCGCTGAATTTGCCCGAAGTGGAACGCGCAAATTTGGCCTATCAATTGCTTCAGAGCCTGAAACCGCCCGCCACAATCTGCGAAGAGGATGGCGAGTTCGAGGAGGAACTGGAACGGCGCGTCGCGGATTACGATGCGGGGAGAACCATGGCATCCGACTGGGACGAAGTTGCCGCGCGCTTGCAAAGGGCACTACGGGAGAGGCCGTCTTCGTGAGGCCTCGCTTGCTTGCAGCAGCGGAGGCCGAACTGCTTGCCGCAATGCTCTATTACGAGGATTGCCGCCCGAGTCACCATCGTAACTAATTACGACGGCCGCCACCCGGCGGCATAATTACCTAGTTCGGGGCATCCAAAAGTTATGGCAGCCGGTGACTTCGATGCCGACGCCTACGCGACGTCCGGGCGCTGTCCGTGGACATTCTTCGCGTTTCCTCGTTCGCTTGCCGATCAAGATGGCCTGCCGCGCGATCCTGATGCCAGGTGGCTAATGGCGGCTGTTCGCGATCTGGGCGTTCCAGCGGCAGTATGGGTAAGTGCAGCCACCCCCAGCACCGTCTACTATGCGTGCCCATACGAATCCCGCGACGCTCTCGAGGACGCGCTCCTGACTCTGGCCAAGCAGGGCCGCTGGGAGTCAGGCTCCGTATCGCAGTTGTCCGAGCGGCTGTTTGAAGTGGCGGCCCAGAGCCCCGAACCAACCGATGCAATGGACTCGCGATGAAGCCCTGCGGCGTGGATAATCCTGTGGTCGCGAGCCATTGATCGGAGTCGTTAGGCCGCAGACTGGGATTGCGATCATGCTGGAACGCAGATTGTTGTATAGCTCGATGGTGGCTATCGTTCGCCCGTGTTCCTGAATTGCGGTCGTGGCTCAGACGCTTGCCCTTGCGGTGACTTCAAGTGGAGCAGTCGCGATCACATGGAAGTTCGGCTTCGGCTGGTCATTCTTCCGGGGCCCGAGTGAGTGGTCGGAGTTGCTCGCTGTCGGCTGTATGTTCATTTGTTTCCTGCTGGTGCTCGCCCGAAAATGGTTCGGTACCGACGCGCCTTGTTACCCCGTTGCGAGAACGAGGACTCACATCGATGCCGGACAATCGCTGTTTTCGCGTTAGCGCTCTCGATGTCAAGGAATTGCGAGACCGCCTAGGGGATCATCCGCTAATCGACGCATTTTCCCAGTGGGTCGAGCGATGGGCTCCGAGGGTAGACGCCGTAATATCTGAAATCTCTGCGGCTTTCGCTTGTGCGCGATTGGATGACGGCATCGGGCTTTATCAAGCGAAGGGACTCGACGACTACGCGTCAGATGAAGAACTCAAGCGCCTTCGAGAGCGAGACGAAAAGACGGATTGGAGGCGAATCGCTTACGACGATCTAGAATGCTGCTACGCAGCCCCCTCTTTCTTCGACGCGAAGGGATTCGTATTTCACCTTCCTGCGTTCCTGACTGCTGCACTGAATGACCGCCACCCCTACGGCTTTATTCGTCGGCTCTTCCAAACTGAGGAACACCCAGTAGGCTGGCGTCACCTTTTGACGGACAAGCAGCGCGACGCGATTATCTCGACGCTCACTCTTATTCAGGAACACCCGGACTACGAACACGATCGGAAGGAGATCGATTTGGCGATTCATCGACTGGAGCGTCCATCAAACATGGGGTAACAAACCGTCGTGCCGGAGCGGCGGGCCGCACGGCTTCGGAAATCAACTTTGCTTGGCCACGGCCCGGTTAACCGTGGCGGTATCCGCTGGGGGTTGCTTTCCATACAAAGCATCGACAAGTACGGTGGTGCAGGTGACTACTTTTACCAACGAATGTTCGAGGACATTGAGTCGCTAACTGAGACGGCTGGCATTCATGAAACACATTTTGGATGCCATCGGAAAATCGCAACTCGCCATCCATTCTTGATCGATTACCGATTGGTGGCGACAGGCGTCGAGGTTGTAGCTGTCCTAGATGGTCGTTCTCATCCGTCCGACAACGAAGTTACGCTTCTGCGGCGTTAATGCGGACGAAATCGGTTGGCGTGAAAAGGGACACTCACCTGTCGCAACCGGGGGATTGCAATCGTTCCTACCAAAAAGCGGAAGAAGTGGGGTGTCATCGGCTTCGTGTCACGGCGTGCGGCCAATCGGTACAAAAGTGAACGCGGAGCGGCGAATGGAACGGCCAACGCAGGACGTGACCCGAGCCAATACTTTGACGCTCGTAGAACCAGTAACCTTCAGCAATATCGGCTTCGGCGCCTGAGGAAATACCAAGTATCATTTGCCAAGTTTCTGCAAGAGCCTTGCGCGTAGTTGTTTTACCACGAAGCTCACGAAGAGCGCGAAGGGAAGAGCAGAGAATTTTTTGGGATCTGTTGAAGTCGATCGAGTTTGGGTGGCACTGGCGAGGTATTCCCGAGCCAGTGTCGTTGTGCGAAGGCGGTCGATACTTTCGCGCGTGGTTCCAACGTGTCCGTCGATTGGCGTCGAATAAGTTCAATGACTGCGGAACCGGTAGCAATACTTCTGCGCGACTTTTTGGCAAGAAGGCGTCGATGTCGCGTTGGTTGCGCAGCCGATTCGCAACTCCCGACGGCGACATCTACAAGATCGTTCGAACGCGATTGTTCCCATTCGCAAAGGGAAGCGATCTTGTGGAGAGGATCCGGTCGCATGTTGTCGCGTGGAATCACAACGATGGGACGGCCGATTAAGCTGAGACGCACGGTCATTCATCGCCCAGAGTCTCCTTGGCGTTTTCGCCAGCGTGCAGGATCGGATGCTCCGTGGAGTACCGCGATGATCGAAACCGAATCCTGATCGGCAACAAAGAAGATCAAAAAGGGAAATCGATCAACGCGGGCGAAACGAACTGGCTCAATGTCAAGTGGAAAAGACTCAGGGCGATTGGCGATGTCGTCCAACTTGTCGTTGACGTGCTGGCGGAAGCCATCGGCCAACACGGGTGAGATTTGTTCGTAGTAATCGACTACCGCGACAAGGTCGTCGGGAACTTGAGGCGCGAAAATCAGTCTACGAGCCACGACGGGAGTCCACTCGGGCCCAGACTTCATCGCGGCTGAGTCCCAACTCCGTTTCGCGCCCCTCGAATTGGGCCAAGCGTTCCCGTACGACGTCACGGTGCCACGACTGAGTGATAATCTCGCCCTGCGAACTGGCAATGCTGTCCCACAGCTGTTGCACGATTTCAAGTCGTTCGGACACTGGCAACTTCACTAGCTCATCAACAACAGGATGCATCGCAGACCCCCGTAATCGCCCCGCTCGTCTCACCGATTGTCGGCTTCTCGCTGGTTGAATTCTACCTCCAGCCGCATCGCAGTGTAGCAAATT
>JBJOLO010000311.1:0-3969 GCA_046045565.1 Planctomycetota bacterium
ATCGTTGCTCACCGTTTCACGCTGCTGATCGCGGGCCTCGCGATGATGGCACTGCCGTTTGCACTGCCGCGCGGTTGGGGATTCGGACTCTTCTCCGGTTTCATGCTCGTCTCACTGGGAATTTACGGCGTTGCATTTCGAAGATGGCGAACGGAGCCGGGTCTTTGGATGCTTGCCGTGCTCCTGATCGTCACACTCGGCCCATGCTGGGCCTACTTCGCATTCCTGAATTGGAGAGCGGTCTTTGTAAAACCGGCCGCGAATGCGATCACCTGGGATCAACTGCGATTGTCGATCGATGGCACGTTCGCACTCTTGTTGTTTGCCCACGCCGTCAAATTGGCGGTAACGGTAGCGATCCACGGTCTGGCGCGCGAAACCGGGCGGAACTAGGCGGTCTTCGAATCACAACGTTACTGCAGCAACGGCAGCCGATAGCAGGCGGCCTCGCGATCGTTTCGCACGAGCAGGTAAGGGCCCGAGAGTGCTGCGTGATTCCACGTTTTGTCGGTGAGTGCCTTGATGCGGGCGAGCTCTTTGTATCCTGCGGGTTGCGCCTCCACGAGAACAACCTCGCCCGACTCGGCCTGGATCAACAGCATTCCCTCGACGAACAGCATTTGCCCATGTCCCAGGCGCCCCTGTTTCCAAACCAATCGCCCCGTAGCCAGTTCCAGACAAGTCAAGATTCCGTTATCGAGGCCGTAGACATGCCCGTCAGATAACACGAAGTTCGACAACTTCGACTTCAGCGCATTCGAGTGCCAACGTTCTTCAACGTTCCACGCCTGTTCACGACAGGTGACCTCCAGCAAAGACATGCCCATGCTGTAGCCCGACGAGATCAGCACTTGATCGTGCTCGACTCCAGCGAGGGTGCTCGGCACAAGGACCGGTTGCGCGACATTCACGCGTTGTTGTTCGCCTTGCGTCAACCACGGATAGAACCAAAGCGGTTCGCCGTCGAGCGAGTATCCGCGAAGGCCCGCGCCGTTAAAGCTGAGGATCTGTTTCTTTCCGGAGAACTCGGCGAGCATCGGCGAGGCGTAGCCGGCCGGATCATCTCCCGCTGCCCAAACCTCGGCACCATCGTCGATGCGATAGGCCACGAGCGATCGCCCCGGCCCGCCTCCAGGACTGACGATCACCCATTCGCCCACCACTAGCGGCGAACCGGCCATTCCCCACAGCAGATTGGTCGAGGTCGACGCGGGCAGCGTCTCTTGTCTCCAGATCAACGCGCCGCTGCCGACATCGAGGCAATTCAGGATGCCCGTGGCCCCCATCGTGAAGATCCGCCCGCCAAAAACCGTGGGCGTCGCGCGCGGACCGTCGCCATGAGTGTCACGAAAGCGGGCCCGATCTTCGTGGCTCCAACATTCCACGCCCGTCTGGCGATGGTAGGCGACTACCGCTTCCTGCTCGCCACGCTGTTCTTGCGTAATCGCCAAGTCACCGACGATGGCGAATCCGCTCCACCCGAGTCCCACGGGATGTCGCCATTGCTCTTCCGGTACACGCCCGCTCCAGTCCGGATCGATTCGTACGCCTTGCACCACACCGTTGCGTTGCGAACCCAGGAACCCGGGATAATCCCAAGGTGTCTCCGCGAACGCGATCTTTACACGCTCCGGTTCGCCCGGTACCGGTTGACTCGCTTGATAGTTCTCGAAGATCGCCTCGGGAGTGGGACTCCACCGCCACGCAAGCCTCGGTATCATGCTGCCGTAAAAACTATCGATACGAAATAGCGTCGCACCGACCGCCAGGATCCCACTCAAAAATAGTGCCGACCTCACCAGATACTTTTTCTTCGGCCGCAGCCAGATCGTTCCGATCGAAACGACGGCCAGCAACGCCAGCACCAGGAAAAGAGGACGCCACACACCTTCCAAACCCAGAAAGATGCTTCGCGAGTCAACTCGTCTCAACCCGTCCAACGTTACGATGACCAGCCCCAGCATCAAACCCGCCAGGATCGCCAAGCCGACTCGCCTTCCGCGAAACCGCACTGCAGCCCGCTTCGAATCGGGTGGATGAGGACCACGAGTTGGTTGATTCATGACAGCACGCAAACCGGCGGGGATACCTCAAAGGAGCCCGGATTACTTGCGATCAAACGGGCGACCTTCAGCATCATAAATCAGCATCGAATTCGCGGATACAGCGTCGGGGCGATCCACCTGGGAACGGCATTTCGCTTTGACCCGGCCGCGGCAAACCGGTATCTTACGCCGATCCAGGGAGTCCGTTCGTGATGCTCCAACGCCGATCCGTTTCGGATTCGTCGGGAGTGAACACGGTTCCAGGCCATTAAAACCTGCATATTCGATTTGCGCATCGAGATTACGATCGGAATTCCATCGGGAAAATGTGGCGCCGACCCCCGCTGGACCATTTGAATCCGATGCTTGAGATAGAAGTCCTTCGACCGATCAGATAAGGGATCCGCTGTGAGTGATGCAGCCGTCGTCGATTCGAACTCCGAGTCGTTCACCGATTTCGACCTGCCTCAGCAAAACCTACGGATTCGAATCGTGTCGAAGGTGAAGCGGTGCCTGATCGCCTCGGCCTTCCTCGGTTGCCTGGGCGGAATCATCGGGCTGAATATTCCGCCTGCAGATGGATGGACCGCCATCGGATGCCTGGCTCAGATGGTGGCGGGCACCCTGGTATTTGGCAGCTTCGGAATTTTTGTGGGAGCCGTCGGCGTACGTCTGTTACCGATCGCGCTCGGAACGGTTGCCTTGGGATCGATCTACGCACTGCGAGTGCTGCTGTTCCAGACTGGGTGGACGCCGTTGCACTTCGCGAACGCCCTTACCATCGGCTTGGTTGGTGGCTCGCTTTTTGGCGGCCTGATCAGCATCGGCAAGCTCTACCTGCAGGTGGCTCGACGCATCACCGTCTGGCTGCAGGTGTAAAACCACCTTGCGCAATCCAGGTTGAGTCATGCTCAACCTGTTCTCATACGACAACGGCCCGGTGGATGAACGCCCTTCAGCCAGCGCGTGTATCCAGGCCAGTGCAAACACAGAATGTCGTCTTGTTGTGAGACTAGGCTGCGTCTACGAGTTCGCGTGATTGCTTGAGCGAGTCCCAGTACTCGGCCGGCATCTCCATCGCCAACTTGAGCGCTCCGACCGCGCCGGCAAACACGGAATCGTAGACCCGGCTTACACTCACATCTCCGTATTCCCGCAGCGCCGACTCGAGGACGCGATCGAGGCCTTTGATCTGGCTGCCGCCGCCGGCCAGCACAATGTTCTTGAGCAGCGAGGCCTGGAATTCGGGATCGTACTTGGCGATCACCTCGCGAATCGAGTCGACGATATGCGGCACGAGCGTCAAGCATGCGGCGCGGATGCATTCGGTGATCTCAAAGCTTTGGGGCCGCCCTTCGGTCGGGAGTAGCACGCTGATCGCTTCGGTCGGCTCATGCACGAAGCCGTACTTCTCTTTCAAGTCGCGAACCATGTAAGCTGACAGCCTCGCCTGCGGATGGGCTTTCAGAATCTCGGTATGCAGGTGGCCGTCGATCACATCACCGCCAATTGGCACGGTGACCTGACTGTCCTCAGTCGGATAGGTTCCCTGCAACGGACACAAGTCGGTCGTCCCGGCACCAATATCGACAATCAGCGTATCGGTCAGACGCTCCATGCCGTAAGCCACCGTAAAAGGTTCGGGCACAATCGCCACAGCGTCGAACGTTTCCGCCGCCACCTCGTGGAGGATATGCTTCGCCTGGGCGCTGGCGCGAGATGGCGCGCCGATCACGCCGAGCAACTTGCTGCCAGCAGCCGGTTGCGTCAGCGAGACCGCATGCTGCAGGAGCAGTCGGGCTGCCTCTTTGTGTTTGGCAACCTGTTGACTCGTCAGCCCCGATTGCGACCCGTCACGGTACTTCAGCCACCCTTGTTCGAAGGGCCGCACAATGTCGAGTGCCAAGCGTTGCTCACGCAGTTC
>JBJOLO010000349.1:0-4786 GCA_046045565.1 Planctomycetota bacterium
GCTGGTTACAGCGATCCACCCATGGCCGATCGCTCGACGATTTCACTTCGGTACTGTTGGTCCACCCGCTTCATGACGGCGATGTCCAACCCCTTTACCGCCACCGTGCATTGCTGGTTGAAGCGTTGCTGGTAAATCCGGAGCCTCGTGTTCCCGAAATTGTCCGGCTCGCCTGGGGATTCAGTCGACTGGGCAGTGACGTCGCGGGCGATTCCGCAACAAGTTATCCGGAGTCCGACGCGCACCTTCGGCGACAGGCTCTTGTCGATGCATTCGGCTTGTTGCCCGCGGCATTGGATACCGCAGAACAGGTCGAGGTCTGCCAGGCAGGACCCAAGGCAGTCGAACTGGCGATGCGAGCGTGGCACCTGCCCGACATCGTGAAGCCGGACGAGCTCTGGAACTGGTGGCAGTCGCACTGCGAAACGTCGCAAGGCGAATCAGGCTTGACCTGGGCGGCGTCGCTCGCGAAACTCGACTCGCTGGTCCCCGCGCTCGGCGACTAGCCCACGAACGAATCCACGAACGAGCTCGCTGACGAGCTCATAGACTCGTGCACTGTCTAGCTCGACACGGCGACGGCATGTCGTCGCACAAAGTCTTCGTCCACGCTGACACCCAGACCGACTTCGTTCGGAATATCAACGGTGCCGTCGTCATTCCGTCGCAGCGCCCCGCCGCAGACGCCTCGCGTCAAGCGACTCTGCGCAACGTTGAACTCCACAAACAGCGGTGTGCGAAGTGATGCGATCAGGTGCAGGCTGTACGCGGTCAGCAGATCAGTCAGCCACGAATGCGGCACCAACTGCAGCGAATGCTCGTCGATCATCTCGACAATTTGCCGAGCCACGGTCAGTCCTCCGCAGCGTGTGAGATCCGGCTGCACGATATCGACGCAACCGCTCTCGATGAATCGCCGGAACTCCCACGGCGTCGACAACTGTTCGCCTGCCGCGATTTTTACAGGACTTCGCTCCCGGACGTAGCGATAGTCGTCAAACCGTTCTGGATGAATGAAGTCCTCGACCCAGAACACGTTGTATTCGTGGAGCCACTCGCAGAGCGAAACGTTTTCCTCGCGAGTCCGCGGCCACCACGGTCCCTTCCAGCCGGCGCCGTACCATCCTGGATCGACCATCAGATGGCGGTCCGGACCGAGCACGTCGCGCGCAGCCGCCACGAGTTCGCGATCCCGGATCGGATCTTCACCGAACACGCCCCAACCGAATTTCACCGCCTTGAAGCCTTGGTCCACATATCCCTTCGCTGCCTCCGCCATCGCCTCGGGAGTTTCCCGAAACAAGGTCGAGGCATACGCGGTCACGTTCCCGGTGCGTTGCGGGCCGAAGAGTTTCCAGAGCGGCACTCCGGCGGCTTGAGCCCGTATCGACCACAGGCAATTGTCGATCGCCGAAATGCAATGCACGGCCACGCCGCGCCGACCATAGTAGCTGGTGCCAATGAACATTTTTTCCCAAAGGCGTTCCACTGCCAGTGGATCTTCGCCGATCAGCAGATCTCGCAGGGCTCGAAACCCGAGCACGCCTAAGCCGGGCCCGAGGATGCAGGCTTGCGCGGCGGCAGGCAAGGTCTCGATATCGGACCAACCGGATAGCCCCTCGTCGGTCGCAACGTGCACCAGCAGTTGCCAATCGCCATTATCGAGCGATTCCTCGCCGCCCGCAGTCGCGCTATAAACTTGATCGCCGCGCAAAAGCAGTGCTTCGACGTTGGTAATGCGCATGACTCAACGCCTCGCCGTCAGAACCCTGTGGTTCGGGGAGACCCGCGCTACGGACTTTTCGGCTTGAGCCGCTGCGCAAACATCCACTCGTGCAGCGCCGGATCCTTATACGTGGCGGTCCACGAATCGTGGCCCACGTCGGGGTACTCGGTGTACTTCGGCATGCCTCCGGCCTCTTTGAGCGCAGCGATCATGGTCCGTGTGCGTTCGACCGGAACCGCAGTGTCCTTGTCGCCATGGAAGGCCCAGATCGGAATCTGCGCGATCTTCTTGGCCTGTTTCACGTCCCCGCCGCCGCAGATCGGGACTGCCGCCGCGAAACGGTCGGGATAACGCTGCAGCGCGTCCCAGGTTCCATATCCGCCCATGGAGAGTCCCGTTACGTACAGTCGCGTGGCGTCGATCGAGAATTCCTTTTGCAGCGCCCCCAGCGCCTCGATCGTCAGTCGCATCGGCTCAGCCGGTTGCGACGGCATGTCATGTTTCAAGCTGCTCCAATTCACATCGACCCACAGTTTCCCCTCGGGGCACTGCGGTGCCATGACGAAGCACGGATATTTTTCCATGAGCGCGTCCGAGGCGTAGTCTTTCATCCCGTGCACCAGTTGCTTCGCGTTGTCGTTTCCGCGCTCGCCAGCACCGTGCAGGAAAATCACCATCGGGTACTTCTTGCCTGCTTCGTACGCTTTCGGCTTCAACAAGCGGTAGTTCAACGCCTTGTTGTCCGCGTCTTTGAATACGCGAGCCTCGAATCGATCCCGCTCGTCTGCCATCGCATTCATTCCTACAAAGAAAGTGACACTCGCCAGCAAGGCTGCTAGCACGTCGATGTGCTTCGATTGAAACTTGCTCATTCTGAAACTCCCTGCCTTTCGGACCTTCGCAAGCGTTTCGGTTCCTCGATCTGGTTCGGACCTCCGCCGCGTTGTGCCCGATCCTAACTTACCGGCACATTCGAGGCAATCATCAAAGTTTTCCAGCGTCCTGGCCGATAATAGCGAGAGGGTGTTTCCCTGCGCCTTGTGGAGCAACTGGCATGTCCGACGCGGAACTCACGACCGTCTTTCAATCCTGGGCGAACGACATTTTGGTGTGGGTGGGATTCGGCACGATCGTCGGCCTGTTGGCGCGAGCGATCATGCCGGGGCGCGATCCAGGCGGAGCGGTGGCCACACTGTGCATGGGCATCGTCGGCACCTTGATTGGATGCGGCGTCTGGTCGTTCTTTTACAATGCGCGCGTTACGCCGATCAGTCCGATGGGCTTTGCAGTAGGCACCGCCGGCGCATTCATCCTGCTGTTTTTCTACAAACTGCTGGGCGGCTACTGGTTCATCGAAGGCGAAGTACCGCGGCGACGCTATCTTTTCCGCCGCCAGCGCCATCGCCTCTATCACACGCACATCGAAGAGTAAGCCGCCCGCGTCGCTGTGCCTGGTCGCAAATCGTTGCTCATGGGCACTGTTGTCGGAGGGGCGCGTGAAATCGCGGCAGCGAATCGTCTATTTGACGAGGATCCCTCGCTCGTCATCGGATCGGCAGGCTTTTCGTACCGCTGCACCTCGCATTCGACGACATGGGCGACTCTGCCATGGAACTTTGGCATGAACCGTTCCCTTCGGCCAAGCTATCCGTCAGCTCGACTCAACGAAGCTCTCGAACCGGCAACGAGAACAACAGGAGCTTCGAGCGGAGAGGACAGGAACCGAACAACCGGCGAATTCCCTGGGGAAATCGAAGATTAAACACGAGGCGGCTCAAAAACCGACGCGTGAATCTCGGCTTCCATTTGACTTTCCGAAAACAGCCGTATACACTTTGGTATCACCCTTTTTTGTAGGATCAATGCATGCAAAAAATGCTCATCAAGCACGGCAACAGTTTGGCTCTGGTCATTGACAAGCCAATCCTTGAACTTCTGCAAATCTCCCAGGATACCCCTTTAGAGATCAGCACCGATGGGGACCATTTGTTGGTCAAGCCTTGCCGTGATCCAATTCGAAAAAAGAAGCTGAAGGACAGTCTTAAGAAAATCAACGGCAGGTTCACAGACGACTTGCGAAGGTTAGCTGAATAGTGGACTCGATCGAGTTTTTAGAACTTTCCGATATTCTGGAGATGCATGCCGACCAGATTTCGAACTACGGTGGAACAATCGAAGTGCGCGATGCAGGAATTCTCGAATCGGCCATCGAGCAACCACGAGCGACTTTTGCTGGTCAGTTTCTCCACGCCTTTCCCTATGAAATGGCTGCAGCCTATCTATTCCACATCGTCAAGAACCACCCCTTTGTTGACGGGAACAAACGCACGGGAACTGTTGCCGCACTGGTTTTCCTGGATTGGAATCATATCGAATTCGATTGCCAGCCCGGAGAACTTTCGGATTTAACTTTGTCTGTAGCTACAGGACATTGCGACAAGAAACAAATCGCTGCATTCTTTCGGGAAAGATCCTTGCGGAAGCCAGATTAAATGAATCGGCTCCAACGATCCAATTCGCACGCCAATTCATGCACGATGCGGTCGACTGGAAGATCATCGTCGAAAATCCGTTCTGCAAAGTAAAGACGCAGAAGACTTCGGTGAAGGTCAACGAGTTCGTACCCTGCGAAGTCGTCGACAAGCTGATGAAGAAGGCCAACCCGGTTTGGCAAGTGATCTTGGGCCTGAGTCGCTACGGTGGGCTTCGGACACCTTCGGAAACGTTGTCGCTGCGATGGGACGACATCGACTGGGAGATGAACCGGATGAGCATCCCCGAGCCAAAGGTCGAGCACCACGAAGGCCGTGGCATTCGTAGCTGCCCAATCTTCCCCGAGCTGCGACCGATCTTGGACGAGGCCTTCGAGATCTTCGGCGATAAGAGCGAATACGTGGTCGCCGCTCCGCAGTATCGAGCGGCAGCCAACACGGCGATGGGCTGGAAGAACGCCAACCTACGCAGCGAAATGGCACGTTTGCTGCGCCGCGCCGGTGTCTCGGGTTGGCCACGATTGTTCCATTCGATGCGGGCCAGCAGACAGACCGAGCTGCAACGGGA